>CAMNCV010000141.1 GCA_946534585.1 uncultured Prevotellaceae bacterium | reverse complement strand
AACGATGGCAGATGCCAACGCTATAGTGAACTATTTCCTTGCAAAGGGTACTGACGGTTTCGTGGAAGGAGACTTTGACGAGGAGACTGCAGATGTCAATGAAGATGGTTCTGTTACCATGGCTGATGCCAACCAGATAGTGAATATGTTCCTAAGTGAGGAAAAGTGATTACCAGAAAGAAGTAGGAATGATAACACCGCACCTTATCATGGCTAAGGCCAATGGTGAGGTGCGGTGAAAGTATATTTTGTTTTTGTACCTGAATAAATCATGGTAAACAAACCCTTAATCTGCGCAAGTCTTTGATTTTTAATACGAATGACCACAAATTAACCACTATTTTTTCATAAATCATTTGGCAATGAATACCTAAATTCAAACCTTCTCGTTGTCAACTGGTCGCAGCCATGCTGCTATGGCAGATATTATTATGGTGAGAAGGATGATACGTGTACCAGCACTCATGGCATTGCTAATCAATGGAACAATGGCACAAACGCCGCTTAGCATGAAACCGGCAATTACGGCATAAAGTACGTTGTGGTCGCGACGCGAGGGAGGAATGATAATAGCAAGAAACATACCATATAGCGATACACTAAGTGCCACTACTATATTTTGTGGCAATACACCTCCCGCCGTAATGCCGGCGGCACAGCCAAAAGCCCAGAAGATTGAAGATATAAGGGCTGCCGCATAGGTATATATGGGAGGGGTATAGCCTTTGTGGTTAATGGATATGCCAAACACCTCGTCGGTGACGCAGCATGCCATAAGCAAACGCTTTATCAATGGTGTGCCTGGCGCTATCTTCTGCGTCAATGCCGTGCTCATAAGCAGGTAGCGCAGGTTTGTTACAAGACTCATGGCTACTACCTCGACATAGGTGGCACCAGCGGCAGCAAGCGTATAGACACCATATTCACCGGCAGATGCACGTGTGAACAGGCTCGATACGAAACCCATGAAGGCAGTAATGCCAGCCTGCCTGGCTATGATGCCAAGCGAGAAGGATACGGCAAAATACCCCATAGCAATGGGGAAGCCATCACGTAAGCCACGCAGGAAATCTGATTTCATGGTGTTTCGCATTATTTGTGTCTTTTCTGCAATATTACCTTCAGCCTTCATCCGGACAGATTAGCGTCTCTTTCCCAGCAATTCCTGTATGCCGTCAAGGTCGAAGTTGAGAGAGAAGCGAAGTGTCTGGTCAAGCGGATTACTCTGTGCAGTTGAGATGACGTAACCAGCATCGAGAGAGAATACATTCATCTTGAAGCCGGCACCTACGGTGAAATACTTACGGTTACCCTTGCTCTGTGCCTCGTCGTGATAGCCTGCACGCAGAGAGAATTTGTCATTATACACATACTCTGCACCGATACTCCACTGTATCTCTTCCATTTCCTCCTTGAAACCACCAGGAGCGTCGCCGAAACTCTTGAAAATACCGGCAATAGAGCCTACATCATAGTAATCGCGCTGTACGCGATCCTGATAATCGTTGGTATCCTCTCCATCGTTTTGCTTCGGATATGTTGGAACAAGCAGTTTGTTGGCATCAGCAGCAATGGTGAAGCGGTTATACTCATTGATAGGTATCATCAGCGAAGCACCAAGACGCATATTGGTAGGGATGAATTCTGATTGGTCGCTTCCACCGAACGTAATCTTGGAACCTATGTTGCTGATATTAAGACCCAAACCCAACTGGCACTCGCGCTGGCCTATATTGACGTAATTCTGATAATAGCACGACAAGTCAGCAGCAAATGCGCCAGATGCAGACACTTCTTCCGTTGTGCTATATGACATATCAGAGAATAAATATCGTACCGCTGCACCGATAGAGAACGTCTCGGAGAGCATCAGTGAGTAGCCTACGTCAAGCGACATCTCATAAGGTTTGATGGTCATGTCATAAGTGCTGCCACCATCAGAAGATACGAACACTTCACCCAGTGAGAAATAATGTAATGATGCAGACACGGCAGAATAGTCGCCTATGCGATAATAACCCGATAGATAGGCTATATTCATGTCATTGACCAATTGTCGGAGCCACGGAGTATAGTTCAAGCCTATACCAGCACGGGAAATACAGAAAGGATACTTTGCAGGGTTCCAGTACTGCGAAGCCACGTCAGGGTCAATGGCAACGCCCACGTCACCCATACCGCCTGCACGTGCATCAGGAGCTATTATCTGTGAAACCAAAGCCGTATGAATAGGATTAAACAATGACCGCTTATCCTCGGCCTTCGATGCCATACATGCGCACAGCATCATTGATATTGTCAGTATTTTTTTCATCTTATATTATATATAGTTTTTTCTATTATTCAATTTCTCAACCTTGTTCTCAGTGTGCTATAATCAGTTTCTTTGTCTTGGATACATAGTCGCTGCTATCTGTTGACAAGCGCACACGGTAAAGGTAGATACCAGGTGTGACACCCGATGGCGTCCACTTGTATGTAGAAGTAGTTGAAGTCTCAGAGAAAGTGTCGTTCCACTGCAAGGTCTCAACGATACGTCCTGTCATATCAATGATATCCACATATACTGTAGCCTCAGAGCCAAGCATATCATGAGTAATGTAGAAAGTGGCAGTGCCACTGATAGGGTTGGGTGATACGAAAATATCATCTATCGTTGGACGTATGCCCTTCACGACGCGGAAGTTCAGTTTAACGGTGCTGCTGTTATTTAGTAAATCCCATGCGCGGAATGTCAGCGTATGATAGCCCACAGAAAGCGTGGGCAGTATGTAGTAAGTCTGTCCGCTTACATAACTGTTGTCGTCAAATACGAAGTTGTCATTGAGGTCAAACGTCATATCAGCATCACCGTCAACTATCAATTCGAGGTTGTGTCCTATGGCGGCCCCCGTTACGTTTATGCCATCATTATCGGTTATCTCGGCTATGAAATACGGTGTATAACCTACATCGCTACCATTAGTGAACATAGGCGAATTGAGATAGGCATATATTGACGGTCCTACAGAATCATTGACAACATCTGTCCATCCCTCAGGAATGAAACTCGTGCTTTCGCCGTTGGCTGCAGCACCAGTAGCGTCATCTTTGGCATATACGGTAATCAGTCCGTTATTCCCATCATTATATATGTCACGCGGCATACGGAAGGTGAGTTCAAACTCACCGTCGATCACATTGCACTTGCCCGTAAACAAGTTGGAATCATAGTCATTATATTTAAAAGGAGTGTTGGCATCAGCCTGATTACGACAGGTGATGGTCTGCTGACTATCCTTGATAGTCATTGAGGCAGAACCATTGAATGAAGTTGCCACATTACCATTGAGGCTTTCTATATGTCCCTTTACGGTTACGATGCTGTTGCCACTTATGCGAGGCATTTCGTACTCGTCATCTTCAGACTCTGTAGGTTGGTCGTTGATATAGTCAACGACGGCCTTGTACATCGGAAGCATCAGGTGCATGGCAGGGTCACCGAGTAGATGATAGTGATGCTTATTGATTGTATTGTCACTACCGATGGTTCTGTCTGCCCCCTTTATCAAGTCGTTCTTTGCCAAGCGCAGAGCCTCGCCCACGGTCATTGGCTGTCCAGCCTCGTCGTATGACAAAACGTGCTTCATAAAGTATTTGTCAAGACGTGAGTTCGGTTCCTCAAGCACCGTGCCCACTGTTCCTACAAATGCTACGGCACCGCCGTTGGCGTTGAGTACGGCAGCTTCGCCGATAGTGTTGACCGTCATGGCAAAGGGCATAGTCTCACAGGCAGCAGTGAACCAAAGAGAATAGTTATCACCCTTGAATGAGTTGAAGTCTTCAATCATGAGCATCTTCTCGTGGGCAATCTCCGTCCATGAAGCGTGGCCTCCATAGTTCATTACCAAAGCGCCATCGCGTTGTTGCTTTCTTACTATCTGCTCTACATCAGGATGTTTGTCGCCTGTGGATGTGGAAACTTTCTCGTAGGCATCAAACATCACCTTCTTTATATTATATCCCCCAGCACGTGCAGCAACGGCATCGGCATTGGCATTGATGTTACGCATATGACTGTTGTTGTCGCCGTCATCGCCGATAAACATCAGCACGTTTTGCCATTCGCCAGCCGTAGAGTTGTCGAGATAATGCGCAATCTTTGACACCATGATTGCAGCCTGACTGCTATTGGATACTGGAAAACGACCTACTGCCACGTCTATCTGCATCGAGCGGTCAATCAGACCATCGGCATGCACTGTTTTCCCGTCCTGTAGCACACCTATAAAATCATCTATAGTGGCAGAGTTAATCATATTGTAGGAATTCTCCGTCTGGTAGCATAAAAGATAGTTGTCGGGATTATATGATGAAGACGACAGCGTCAGCATACGGTTATCCCACACGCAATCGCCGAACAACAGGCAACTCTTGATGGTCTTTGATTTATCCTCTGTGTCATCTTTGTCGTAGTACATCTTGAGGTATCTGCGATAAGCAGACACATCAGGAGTGCCACTTGAAAACTCGTTATACAGTTCGTCGGCAGGGACTATGCGTACAGTCATACCATCGTTGATACGATGCAACTCTGCCAGAGCCTCAGCCTCAGCCAGAGTGTTTTGCGAGGTTGGAATGATTATAAGCAGGTCAACAGGGTCGTCAGCATGATGATTTTGGTTGGTGATATTATATACATACTGTGCGTCGGGATAAGAATTTCCTAGTTCTGCGGCATCATGTGGTGTGGCAAAGCTGGCAGCTATGTAATCCAGACGCAGAGGACCTCCCGAGTTACAAGTTATAGTTAGTGGTATTCTATAGTTTCCTTCAGCATCAAGAAGAGAGTCTGCAAAACTATCTCCGCTTATATTTCCCGTAACTGTGCGAAAAACAGCCTTGTCGTAGTCAGATGTTGTTTTCATTGAAGAAGAGTAGTTATAGCTACTTCCAGCAGTGATAGTGTAGGAGGCAGTTGCTGCACATGTCAGTACGACAGAGAATGTGGCACTGGTATTCCCCTTTGGAATTACGAGTTCGTAGGTGGTGTATGTGCCACTGTTGATTGTTGCTTTCCCCACAAGGTTGCGCCCTATCTGTTCCCATGCAAACTCATCTTTCTCATACAAGTAGTGGTAAGCACCATTGTGTGATTTTTGCATCTCAAGCAACTCGGCCGCAGAGATGGTGTCGCCTTCGGTGTCATTCTGCGTTATGAAGTAGCAACCATAATCGTAATAAGGGTTGCGCGTACGTTGGGTTGTGGTCTTGTTGCTCCACGACACGCTGCCTTGTCCGAAGAAATACTTCACGCCGCCCATGGTGCATGTAGGCACTTCCTTGAGGTCATCGTGCTCCTGCAGATATTCCTGCGTAAGCAGTTCTGGCACGAGCGCACCACCATAGCCGTATATCTTAACCTTTGACAAATCGGTGAAACCAGCCTTGCGCACTACGTCTGCGGTCAGACGATTGATGCCTGTCTGCGATACCTGAATCTTAGCCCATCGTCCGGAGTTCAGTATTGATTTGTCTGCATACACTTGTGCCATTGATGTCATATACATCAATGATGCCAAAATCGTCAGGAGGTATGTCTTTATGTTATATTTCATCAATTTAAGTCAGTAACAGTCTATATACAATGGTCGTCTTTTGACTCATCTGCACCAGAAATCGAGTACTTTTCTCTCTTCCAGAAAGCCTTCAAGATGGTCGTCGATGCTTACGGGGCCTACCCCCACGGGGGTGCCAGTATAGATAAGGTCGCCTGTCTTCAGTGTGAAGAATTGTGATATGTAGGCAATCAGTCGGTCAACGCTACATAGCATATCAGAAGTGCAACCTGCCTGTTTCTCTTCACCGTTCACATTGAGTGAAAAGTGAAGACTCTGTATAGGCGGGAGTTTTTCCTTCTCTATCCATTCGCCTATCACAGCCGCTCCGTCAAAGCCTTTAGCTATCTCCCACGGCTGTGCCTCCTCACGCAGACGCTTTTGCAGGTCGCGTGCGGTAAAGTCAATGCCAACGGTCATGGCGTCATAGTAGCGGTGGGCAAACTGTTCGGGTATGCTCTTGCCCAATCGGCATATACGCACCACGATTTCTGTTTCATAGTCTATGCGTCCCAGATGATCAGGCACGAAAAAAGGCTTGCCGTCTTTCAGCAGAGCAGAGTCGGCCTTAGTGAATATCACGGGGTCGCGCTGGCGGTCGTCGGCAGATGTGCCCACCCCCTTTTGTGATAACGCAGAGGTTATCTCTTTATTGTGTAAGGCATAGTTCATGCCTACTGCAAATATCTTCATACCTATAAATAACGCACCACTTGCAAAAATAGTATATGAAGAAGAGAAAAAATCAAATCTTTATAGCATTCTCTATGTCGGCAAGCATACGGCGGTAGGGTTCAGACTGTGTGTAGCCTTGGTTTTTCTTTAGCATCTGCGTGGTATCGCTCTGTGCTTTTGAGTAGGCTGACAGTTCGTTTTGCATCTGTAGAGTATGGTGTGCCTTGGCTTTTATCTCGCGTTCGCGCTCGCGCCTTAATTCTCCACATACAGTATCGATGGTAGGTGCCACGACGTTGTCAAACAAGTGATGTCCCTGCACATAGAGATATGTCGTTTCGGGTGTAACGCCAAGTGAGAGTATGCTATCCTTGGTCTTCAGGTATTCCTCCTTCATCCCTGGCATCTTGCGCTGTAGTTCTTTCACTTTGACAAAGGCTTTATGTCGAACCTTGCTTACGGCTTCGTCCATCTGATCAAGGCGTGTATGCTTAATAGTTACTACGGTGTTGAAGTCAGAGATAGTGAAGTGGGAGTACTCCCTGCGTCGGTATAGCATTACGCTCCATACGAACAAGGGAAAGATGGCGCGACTGTATTCCATCAGGAACGCCTGGAAATCAAACATCACGTGATCGTTGAGCGTAGCCATAACACATACGTTGTGTAGCGATGGCGCATAGCACTGGTAGTTTTCTATGGCATATACGTATGTATGGATGATATAGGGACTGCTTAGCATAAATTCAGACTGGTACGTATCACCCTGTATCAGGTAGTCGTAGTCGGCATCCACACAGGCTATCATGCTACTTCCAGCACCTTGCTTCATTAGCGTGAGCAGTGCTTGTTTCTTGCCTTTGTTGAGCGAAGCCTGCGTTGGGAGCATCACCTCGAAGTAGCGTGTGTCGTCCTCAAACTGCGACAGCACCATGCGCCAGAACAGTACATCGTCGTAGCTCTCGACATAAGCCACGATGCGACGCCTTGCGCTCTTGCCGCGTAACTTGTCAGCAGCACTGAGGTAGTCAGAGGTTATGTATTTGTTTAATGCATGACTCATAGATTGTAAGGCATTTTAATTCATAGCGCATTTTGCATTATGAATTAAATTGTTATCTCTCCTACTTCGGTTATCTTGTCTGTCCAGCCGTCCATGATGACAGCGGGTGAGTGTGTGGTTAGTATCAGTTGCACGTTGGGGTTTAGGCTTATGATGGTCTTTATTAGTACTTTCTGCCATTCTATGTGCAAACTCACTTCTGGTTCGTCCATTAGCAAAACGTAAGGCTCATGGTCCTCTACGAGCACAGTGAGCAGTATCACGAGTATCTGCTTCTCGCCGCTTGACAACTGATATGGAGTGAGAGTCTCACCCATTTGTTCAAAGCGTATCTCGTTTTCAGTACGTATGATATGCTTCTTTGTGTCGGCAAAGAGAGAGTCAACGATGTCGTAGAAATGCTGTTTGCCACTTGACAGTTGCTGTGCCTTCTGCGCTGCATCAGTCTCACCACTCTGTAATACGCTGATGATGCGGTTGCCAAGGTTTACTTGATAGTCAAGATAGCGTCGCTGCAGATTGAAGAGCTGCAGGTCGAGTTCGGTTGCAATTTTGAAATCAAGTCGCGCTGTCATTTCGTTGTTTATCAGTGGGCGGTCGAAAGAGCGTATGACATCGAATCGCACTGCCGTGGCATCCGTCGGAACGAGTGACAGCCTTACGCCTGTTTCGCCCACGATGCGCCCTGGTAATGCAGCCTTGGCGGTATTGGTGTCTTCTATGCGAATGTCGCCTTTCATGACCTGCTGCACCACCTTGTTGAGTATAGTACTCTTGCCCACGCCGTTTACACCTGACAGTATGTTAACGTGTCTGTCCAGTGTCCAACGTATGTGTTTCCTACCGCTCCAGAGGGAGTCTATCTCTATCTCCTGTATGTAGTCTGCGTATTTCATACCTTATATTATATGTCATCTGCAAAGTTAAGAAAATAATCTGATATGACAAAGTTTTCTTTCGTATTTTTTTTACGTATTATTCTGTATCTCACTGATTGCAACGGAATATAAATCACCCACTGATTTTGTAGATATCTCTGATTTCTGGATGGCAAACATCTGTGTAATCCGCAGTGTCTATGGGATAATATGATGGTCCGTGGTAGGATAACTGCAGCAGAGGGAATAAAGAAATTCTGTGGGATATTTGCTTGTTCCAGAAAAAATTACTATCTTTGCGTTCGGAAATATACAAATAATACTAACAAGATAACAACATTAGAAGTGAAAAGGTTTTTATTTACGGCACTCGTGGCAGTGCTTACACTGTCGTATGCTAATGCGGCAGGCAAATCAAAGACAAAGCAGAACGCAGATTTATTCCCCGATGGCACAGAGATTTCAGCTTGGTTCAATGATACCAAGTCCGTTGACTTGCAGAAGCTCGGCAGGCAGTATAAACTGACTGACTATGGTATTTTCTCTGACGGTCGAGTACACACAACTGATATTCAGGCTTTGATTGACAAGGCTGCTGGCGAGGGTGGCGGTGTCATCGTTGTGCCACAGGGTATATATATGACTGGCGGACTGCATTTCCGTCAGGGCACTCACCTCTACATTGAGGACGGCGGTGTACTGATGGGGTCAGATTTTATTGGCGACTACCCTTTGGGCAAGACCCGCATCGAGGGCGAGACCTGCACTTATTTCGGCGCACTCATCAACGCTGACGGCCTTGACGGCTTCACAATCTCGGGCAAAGGCACCATCGATGGCAACGGGCTGAAGTATCATCAGCAGTTCTGGCTGCGCCGTAAGTGGAACCGCGCCTGTACCAACAAAGACGAGCAGCGGCCACGTCTGGTATATGTGAGCAACTGTAAGAATGTGCAGATAGAGGGGGTAAAATTGCAAAACTCGGCCTTCTGGACTACGCATATCTACAACTCGGAAAACGTGAAGTTGCTCGGCTTGCGCATATACTCGCTTGGCAAGCCCGACACATCCAAGGGACCATCTACTGATGCCATTGACCTTGACGTGGTGAAAAACGTGCTTGTGAAGAACTGCTATATGTCAGTCAACGACGACGCCGTGGCAATCAAGGGCGGAAAAGGTCCTTATGCAGATGCATTCAAGAAGAAGTATGAAGGCATAGAGATACCTGCAGAGAACATAGGCAATGGCGCAAACTCAAATATCATCATTGAGGACTGCGAGTATGGCTTTTGCCATGGATGCCTTACGCTGGGCTCAGAATCGGTACATAGCCGCAATATCATACTGCGCCGCATCAAAATATCATCTCAGGCCAATAACTTGTTGTGGCTGAAGATGCGCCCCGATACTCCACAACTCTATGAGTATATAACCGTTGAGGACATCACCGGACCAGTGAAGAATTTCATACTCGTTGCGCCTTGGACACAGTTCTATGACCTCAAGGGACGCAAGGATAAACCTATGTCATACTCTGACCATATCACCATGCGCCGCTGCAACGTGGACTGCAACGTGTTCTTCAACGTAAAGCAGCAGGAAGAGGTGTATCACTTGTCAAACTTCGTGTTTGAAAACATCACCGTGCGTGCTAAGAACACGGAGTTTCATCCTGAGATTGTTGATGGCTTCAAGTATTCAGGTTTAGATATTAAAAATTGAATGAATCGTTTTGAACAACAGGATGAACGTCGTCGTGACGAACTCATCCGCACTATAGAACACAGTGTGGAGAGCCTTCAACTTGCTGAGTTAGAGGCTCTCTATTATGACATGATATCCAAAGGATATATTACCATGGAGCGATAACCCGTAGGTTCCTGAATGGTAAGATATATAACGACTTATTTTTGCGTATTGACAGCATATAGCAGGAAAAATGAAAGGAACTGCGACATCATCGTTGCAGTTCCTTTTTTGCTACTCACTTGCATGGGAGGCTTATCTGCCCCATAAGCGTCCGTGTATCATCTTTATATAGTTATTCTTCCAATTGAGACCCCTTGATATGCCGCTAGTCATCGTGATGGATGCTGACTGCACATCGTAGGTAGTGAATGTCCTCAAAAGGCATTATCTTTGCATTGCAGTTAGGAAAAAGCAGGAAACTCGCTTTTTATTCCTTATTTGTGTATAAAGATTTTGCCAATTCAGAAAAAAGTTGTAACTTTGCATTTCAATACGACCATGCGGTTCCCTGTCAGTATGTCAATGATGCTGATGTGGGCTAAGATGGGAATACGGTGAAATTCCGTGACATTACCCGATGCTGTGAGTCCCAACGACAAAAGGTGTCGCCACTCTTGATGGTCACTGCCGCCAATGCGGTGGGAAGGCCGGCGAAACCTTGGGACGGAGTCAGAATACCTGCCGCTATGGTATAATAAAAACTAAAGCACATGCCTGCGGGATTACGGGCAGTAAGTAACAATGGAAAAGGATAATAAACGTAAAAGAATGATCAGAAAAATTCTGGTGGCCAACCGTGGCGAGATAGCTATCCGCGTAATGCGCAGCTGCTACGAAATGGGCATACGCTCAGTGGCCGTTTACAGTACCGCCGACCGTTTGTCGCGCCATGTGCTGTTTGCTGATGAAGCCGAGTGTATAGGCGGGGCAGCAAGTGTTGACAGTTATCTCAATATCGACCATATCATCGAGGCCGCACACAAACACAAAGTTGATGCCATACACCCTGGATATGGTTTCTTGTCTGAAAACGCAGAGTTTGCACGTCGATGCACAGCCGAGGGCTTCATATTCATAGGCCCACGTCCGGAGACTATGGATGAGATGGGCGATAAGATAAGCGCCCGAAAGAAGATGATAGAAGCAGGCGTGCCTGTAGTGCCCGGAACGGAAGAGCCACTGAAGTCTGCCGAAGACGCAGTAGAAGTTTCCAAGAAGATAGGCTTCCCCGTTATGCTCAAGGCATCAATGGGTGGCGGCGGCAAGGGCATGCGACTGATTGAGCGCGAAGAAGACGTAGTAGAAATGTATAACGCTGCTCGCGGCGAGGCTATGTCAGGCTTCGGCGACGACACCGTATATATAGAGAAATTCGTAGAGGAACCTCACCACATAGAGTTTCAGATACTCGGCGACACACAGGGCAACGTAGTCCACTTGTATGACCGCGAGTGCAGTGTGCAGCGTCGTCATCAGAAAATCGTGGAGGAGACGCCATCGCCATTCATCAACAACGAACTGCGCGAGGAGATGGGGCGCAAGGCCGTAGCTGCTGCCAAGGCCGTGGGATATGTAGGGGCTGGTACGATAGAGTTCCTCGTTGATAAATACCACAATTTCTATTTCCTTGAGATGAACACCCGCTTGCAGGTGGAACACCCTATCACAGAAGAAGTCGTGGGCGTTGACCTCGTAAAGGAGCAGATACGCATAGCCAGTGGCGAACCACTGCGCTATAAGCAGGAGGAACTGTCACAGTATGGTCACGCAATAGAGTGCCGTATATGTGCAGAGGATACCGAGCACAACTTCATGCCTTCGCCAGGCATGATATGCCAGTTGCAGGAACCACATGGCATAGGCACACGTATCGACTCATACGTATATGAAGGTTACGAAATACCAATGCATTATGACCCAATGATAGGCAAACTCATCGTGTGGGCAACAACACGCGAATATGCAATAGAGCGTATGCGTCGTGTGCTTTACGAGTATAAGATTACCGGTCTGACGACAAATATACGCTATCTGCGTCGCATCATCGACGTGCCTGACTTTAAAAATGGCGACTACAACACATATTTCATCGAACGTAACGAGGATAGACTGCGGTCACGCTCTGGATTTAAGAACGATTCAGAACCTATGGCTGTAATCGCAGCTTACATGGATTACCTAATGAATATGGAGGAGAATGCCGGCACGAAGCCTGATGCTGACCATAAACCTAACGGCGCACTGACGCGCTGGCGCGCCTTCGGACTACAGAAGGGCGTGTTGAGAGTGTAATAACCAAACGATAAAAATGGATATACAAGTAGGAAATAAGATGTATGACGTCACCCTTATCAATAAGGATGGCAACAAAGTCAGTATAGACATCGACGGAAAGGTTTACGATGTTGACGTGGCAATGCTGCAGAACGGCACTTGTTCACTGCTCTACAACGGAAACTCATATAATGCCGAGTTCGTACGCAGCGAGGGCGGCAAGCACTACAGCGTCAACCTGAATTACTCAACGTATCAGATTGACATGCTTGATTCGCAAGCTAAGTACATGAAGATGCGCAAGAACAAGACTGCAGCAGTACAGTCCGACACCATAACGGCGCCTATGCCTTGCAAAATCGTCAAAATTTATTGCAAACCTGGCGACAAAGTAAAGGAGGGCGACACGCTCTTTACCATGGAGGCCATGAAGATGCAGTCAAACTATAAGGTAAGCACAGACTGCGAGGTGGCTGAGGTACTATGTGCCGACGGCGACAATGTACGTGCGGAACAAGTACTGGTACGGTTGAATTTAGGAGATTAGTACATTAGTCGTTTTGGAAATTGGGAAACTCGCACCTAATGCGACACTATTATCCAAATGCCCAAACACCCAGTCATCCAAACGACCAAATAACCAAATGACAGATAATGGCAAACAAACTTACAGCAAGGGAAAGAATAACAACATTGCTTGATCCTAATACTTTCGTAGAAATGGACAAGCACGTCGTACACCGTTGCAACGACTTCGGAATGGACAAGAAGCGTTTCGAGGGCGATGGTGTAATATCAGGTTATGGAAAGATTGACGGACGCATCGTCTTCGTTTATGCGTTCGACTTCAGCGTATTAGGCGGTTCGCTCAGTGCTGCCAACGCTCAGAAGATAGCCAAGGTGCAGGACCTCGCACTGAAAAACGGTGCACCTATCATCGGGCTTAACGACTCTGGCGGTGCACGCATACAGGAGGGTGTAGAATCTCTCACGGGCTTTGCCCATATATTCCACCGCAATGTAATGGCAAGTGGTGTGATACCTCAGATTAGCGCTATCATGGGACCATGTGCCGGCGGTTCTTGTTACTCTCCTGCACTTACGGACTTCATATTCATGGTTAAGGAGCAAAGTCAGATGTTCGTCACAGGTCCTAACGTAGTGAAAGCCGTGACAAACGAAGATGTTGACAAAGAGACTCTCGGTGGTGCCATGACCCACAACTCAGTGAGTGGCGTGAGCCATTTCATCTGCGAAAACGACGAGGAAACTCTCATGACTATACGCGAACTGATTGGCTTTATACCATCCAACAATATGGAGGATGCGCCTATACTGCCTGTGACTGATGAGGTTTCTCGCGTATGCCATGAACTCGACAATGTGGTGCCTGTTGACCCAAATATGCCATACGACATTCACGACATCATAGAGCCTGTCTGCGACCAGCAATATTTCTTCGAGATACAGCCTGAATGGGCAAAGAACATCGTAGTAGGTTTCGGCCGTATGGCAGGACGCACGGTAGGTTTCGTTGCCAACCAGCCAAACTACCTTGCAGGCTCGCTTGACATTGACGCTTCCGACAAGGCAGCTCGTTTCATTCGCTTCTGTGACTGTTTCAATATACCACTCGTAGCTATAGAGGATGTGCCTGGCTTCCTGCCTGGCGTACAGCAAGAGCACAACGGCATCATACGTCATGGAGCAAAAATCGTTTATGCTTTTGCCGAGGCGACTGTGCCAAAGATTACACTCATTACGCGCAAGGCTTACGGCGGTGCATACATCGTAATGAACTCAAAGTGTATCGGTGCCGATGTCAATCTGGCTTACCCAACGGCAGAGATTGCCGTAATGGGTGCAGAAGGTGCTTGCAACATACTCTATCGCAAAGCTACACCAGAAGAACGTGCCGAGCGTACGAAGGAGTATCGCGAGAAATTCGCTAATCCTATGCCTGCTGCACAGCTTGGTTATATAGATGAAATCATATCTCCTTGCGATACACGCATAAGACTGATACAGGCACTCGAAATGTCACGCAACAAGAACCAGAGCAATCCACCTAAGAAACACGGCAATATGCCGCTATAACACACAAACATGAACTCAATAAACGAAATTTCAGTAAAAGACCGCAAGGGCAATCTTGTGCCGTTGAATGGTTATGCTAACGAAGTAGTACTCATAGTAAACACTGCCACAAAGAGCGAACATACGTCGCAGTATGCTGACCTTGAGGCTTTATATGAAAAATACCACTCACAGGGATTTGCCGTACTTGACTTCCCAAGTAATCAGCCTACCAAGTCATGCCCTGGTACAGACGAGGCCGTTCATCAGTTCTGTAAGGATACATACAACACGGAGTTTCCACGCTTCAAGAAAGTCAAAGTGAACGGAGCTGATGCCGATCCACTGTATAAGTATCTTACAGAGAAGTTCCCTGGCGATATTACAGAAGACTTCACAAAGTTCCTCGTTAACAAGATTGGTAAGGTCGTTGCACGCTACGATGCCACTACTCCATTCAGCGAGATTGAGGAAAAGATAAAAGAGATGTTATAATGGAGCATACTAAATGTCTAATAATAGGCAGTGGTCCTGCAGGCTACACTGCTGCCATCTATGCTGGCAGAGCTAATCTGCAGCCAGTATTGTACGCCGGACTACAGATGGGCGGTCAGCTCACGCAAACCACTGAAGTAGAAAATTTTCCAGGCTATCCGCACGGTGTTGATGCCAATCAGATGATGATGGAACTGCGTGAGCAGGCGGAGCGTTTCGGCACAGCTATGCGCGATGGCGAAGTTACTCACGTTGACTTCAGCAAACGTCCTTACACCATTGACATCGACGGAGAGAGCACTTTGACAGCTGACACAATCATTATCGCAACAGGTGCAAAGGCTAAGTATCTCGGTTTGGAAGACGAGAAGAAGTATGCTGGACAAGGTGTCAGTGCATGTGCTACGTGCGATGGCTTTTTCTATCGCAAGAAGGTGACTGCAGTGGTTGGTGGTGGAGATACTGCCTGTGAAGACGCATTGTATCTCTCGGGATTATGCAAAAAAGTATATCTCGTGGTGCGCAAGAACTACCTGCGTGCCTCTGACATCATGCAACAGCGAGTTAAAGCAGCCGAGAACATAGAAATACTTTTTGAGCACAACGTCACTGGTCTTTATGGTGATAACGGTGTTGGCGGCATGCATGTAGTAAAGCGTCAGGGAGAAACTGACGAGCAGCACTATGACGTTGATATTGACGGTATTTTCCTCGCCATCGGTCATAAGCCTGTAACTGATATATTCAATGGTCAGATAGCTCTTGATGAGCAGGGGTATGTCCTGACCAGCGGAGCATCACAACAAGTCATGGACAACAACGGGAAAACTCTTGAGGGAGTTTTTGCTGCTGGTGATGTCTGTGACCCTACATACCGTCAGGCTATAGTTGCCGCTGGTAGTGGATGCAAAGCCGCACTCGACGCAGAAAAGTATTTAATGCAGAAATAGACTATTTTCACATGAAGACTTACGCACTTGCCTTTATAATTACCTCAACAGTGTTGTGCCTAAGTGCTACAGCACAGGAGATAAATGATTCCAACACACCTCTGCATCTTATGCAACCAGCCTATGATACGCCTTACGGCATACCACAGGAAAATGACATACGCAGCAGTATTGGGCGAGTGCTTAATTATCTTGACGAAGCAATGCCATGTCAGCCTGTTGATGGACGACTGCCACGTGGCAGCTTTAGATTGACGAGCTATGAGGCTGGAGTGCTGTATGCTGCCTGCCTGAGTACAGGTGATGACAAGTTCATGCAGTTTGCTAACAATCGTCTGCGCACAATTGCCGAACAAAGCGTAAACGAGGCAAAGCAGATGGCAAAAGACCCCAAATATGATGCGCAGATGCGTATGGTGCTTTACCCTGGAGCTCTTGACGACTGTGGTGCTATGGTGGCGGCATATTGTCGTTCATATATCAATGCTGACAAAGACACGCGCAAGGCTTACGACCCTGTAATAGAACGCTACATCTCGTTTGTGCTCAACAAGCAATATCGCATGAGTGATGGCACGTTTGCACGCAAGCGCCCACATTATAATACTGTATGGCTCGATGATATGTATATGGGTGTTCCAGCCATGGCATGGTACGCTCGCTACCTCGCAGAGAAGGGTGATAAAGTTCGCTCTGCTGAGATATTGACTCAGGCCATCAGCCAGATTCGTTTGTTTAAGGAGAAGATGTGGGTGGCTGACAAGAAACTCTTCCGTCATGGTTGGGTAGAGGCAATGAGTTCTCACCCTGCTTATCATTGGGGACGCGCTAACGGATGGGCCATTCTCACCATGTGTGAGGTACTCGATGCCATGCCTGCCGACGGCAGTATGGATGCGCAGGCTGAAGAAGTAAAGACTTTGCTTCGTGAGCATATCAGTGGACTTTGTGCTTTACAAGACAAGACTGGCTTCTGGCATCAGCTCCTTGACCACCCTGACACCTATCTCGAAACTTCCTGCACGGCTATCTATGCCTATTGCATTTCCCATGCTATCAACAAGGGGTGGATTGATGCCTTGACCTATGGTGCTAATGCTATGCTCGCATGGCAGGCATGTCAAACAAAAATAAATGAGCGCGGACAAGTAGAAGGCACTTGTGTTGGCACAGGCATGGGCTTCGACCCCGCTTTCTATGCCTATCGTCCTGTACACAAAATGGCTGCCCACGGCTATGGACCTATGATATGGGCAGGAAGCGAGATGATTCGTTTGCTTCATGCAACACATCCTAAAATGAATGACTCTGCGGTTCATTTCTACAAAACAGAGCAGAAAACCAACGAACCTATATTCTCTGAGGATGTAGAGAATGAAGAAATCTTATGGTAATAAGAAAAAAAGCGACAGAATATTTTGTTATTTGAAAAAAAATGACTACCTTTGCACTCGCTAATTCGCAGAAGCGACCTTAGTAGCCCAGATGGCGGAATTGGTAGACGCGTTGGTCTCAAACACCAATACTTCACGGTGTACGGGTTCGAGTCCCGTTCTGGGCACAATTTTGTTTAGTTTTAGTAATCAAGAACCACAAGAGAAAAATCTCTTGTGGTTCTTTGTATGTTACTCAGTGATATTTGAGATAATGCAAATAATTTTACGAAATATTCTTTAAATTTCTATAATAAAACGAGGAATGAGTAGAAAAAAGTGTTATAAACACACGTTTCTCGTTTTTTTTGTGTAACTTTGCATTTCAGTACTTCGTAAGACTTGCGAAGGCAGAACAATAGACAAATAAATGTATATGCAGAGTGATAGCATTATTATCATACCTACGTACAACGAGAAGGAGAATATTGAAAAGATAATACGCGCAATTTTCTCCCTTGAGAAGGCTTTTCATATTCTGGTGATTGACGACGGTTCGCCTGACGGCACTGCCGACATAGTAAAGGGGCTCATCAATGGTGAGTTTGCTGACCGACTGTTTATCCTTGAACGTGAGGGTAAACTCGGGCTTGGCACGGCTTACATCATGGGATTTAAGTGGGCGCTGAAGCATAGCTATGAGTATATATTTGAGATGGATGCTGATTTCAGTCACGATCCTAACGATTTGCCTCGCCTTTACAGCGCCTGCGCTGACGAGGGTTACGACGTAGCCATCGGCTCAAGATATGTCAGTGGCGTCAACGTAGTAAACTGGCCTATCGGCCGTGTACTGATGTCATATTTCGCATCGAAATATGTGCGCTTCGTGACAGGATTCGAGGTTCACGACACCACGGCAGGCTTCAAGTGCTATCGTCGCAGGGTGCTTGAGACCATAGAGCTGGACAAGATACGTTTCAAGGGCTATGCCTTCCAGATAGAGATGAAATACACGGCCTACAAGATAGGTTTCAAACTGAAGGAGGTGCCTGTAATTTTTGTAAATCGCCGCGAGGGCACGAGCAAGATGAGTGGAGGAATATTCGGCGAGGCATTCTTCGGCGTGATGCGCCTGCGCCTTGACGGATGGTTCAGAAAGTATCCTAAGATAGAGAAATAATTGTCATTTTGCGTTCTCTGCAACACTTACAGTATAAAGGCTATGCTATTACGATGTAATAGCATAGCCTTTACCATGTAATCAGTATCTGATTATATAGTAATCAGATAGCGTTTGCCTGACTACTTGAAAAACAGCTCAACAACCTGCGTACCTGACGGCCTATGGTGTCATGTGGAAACAGTTGATATTCAAATAGTAGATAACGTGCATAGTACCTCACTGCCTTTAGTCTGCGCGACAGCGACGGGTGCATATAATAGTATCCCTTGGCCTGTGCAGTGCCTGCACCAAGGTTAGCAGAGTCTGTTATATATCTGAGGTTGCGACCTTGTGAGTGCCGTGCCTTGCGCTCGTTCCAAAAAGGATACTTGTCAGCGTCATATCCCAACTGCCACACGAGTACTCCGCCAAGTACCTGCCAGGCATCCATAAGCTGGAAGCGGCGTAACAGTTCGCCGAGTTCGTCGTAATTGTCCTCCATTGCATCAAGACACAACATCCAATCTACAAACTGCCTGTAGCCTACTCCTTCGTAGCGCAGGTGTTTCAGCAGGTGCTCAAATACATAAACCACACCCCACGCACCACCAGGCGTGCACACCTCCGTACCACTGATATTCACGATACGGAACGGCCCTGTGTGCATCATCTCCGCCGCCCAACGGTTATACTCCTCTTTAATAGATGGTATGGCGGTGTCTGCAGCCTTGTAGTGTATCTCCAGTTCTACGCCCTTTAACCATTCAGGTTGTCTCACCTCCAGCGAACCATGTATATTGTCTGCGGCGGGAACTGCCGTTTCTTTCTCTACACCGCAGTATGCGCCTGCCACACGCATGGCATCGGTATATTGCTCCATGCCCACGAATATGTCAATATCGCCTATGCTGCGTGTGTTGGTCATAGGATACAGTGCAGCTATCCCCTGCCCTTTCAGCAGTACGGCATCGATGCCGTTAGTGGCAAACGTATCAAACAGTTGGGATATCACGGTGTCTTGCCTATAGTGCTCCTGTACCAGCGTACCCACATAACGGCGTATCTCGTTACATTCTGTCTCTGGCGGACGCATCTGCGCCGGCAGCGACATTATGGCATCAGCCACCAATCCAAGCATGGCATGAGCTTTGAACGACTGTATTACCTCATGCCATGTCTCTGCGGTTAACACATTGTCAATCACCGCATCACGCCGCCATACTGCGGCGCGTATTAGTTCAAAGAATATCTTCTCGCACTCCTTACTCATGCCTCTGTATCTTGGGTTTCTTCCACTATGCCGCCAAGACTGGCGATGGTATCGTTTACGATATTACACAACACACTCTGCTGCTCGTCATACTCTTCTGCCAGCATCTCTGCCAATTCAATGACGGTACGTGGCTCTGCCAGCAGTTGCGCTATGCGTACGCCTGTCTCATTAAGTCGCAGCATACCCTGAAACCTTGTAGCGTCAGCACCCACCGCCACGCCCACATACTCTTCGCCCAGAGGCTGAAACCTTATGTCGTATCGTAACTTGTAACGTGGAGTCATTATCTTATCTGCCTACCTGCGGCGTCATATTTGCCCATGTATAGCCTGCCGTCGCATCCTATGTATTTCTGTGGCAGTGTGTTGCCTACGTTCTCACTTACCGTTTCAACTGCGTCGGGAGTATCATCACGCTCCACCTTCAGCGCCACTACGTATAGACGGCACTCACTCACGTTGCGTGTCAGACGCAGTGTAGTAGAGCCGTCAGCCTCCTCTGGCACTGTGAACACGTTAGTGTTGGGAAACATTGAGATATATTGCAACTCCTCCATTGAGGATTCATTAGGCGTCAACATCGCCGCCTTGGCGCTGGCGCCGCCGCCGATGGTCGTTTCTTTCAGCTGTCCCAAGTTGTTCCATACGTTATTGTCTATCACTTCCGTCCCGTTGCCGTAAAGCATATAGAGAGTGGCATTGGCATTGGTCTCTGTGGTGTTGCGCATGGCGGTTATGGTGATGCGGTCTCCTGCACGGAATGTCTCGCCGTCGGCAAGCGTCAGTTCCATGTATGTGGCATTGGCTGTGGAGGTGCCGTCGTTGATATTCTCTCGTTTTCCGAGCAACGCTATGACGTAATATCCACTACACTCCACATTGATGCGGTTTACCGCAGAACCATGCTGCGTTATCGTGCCGCCCGTCTGTGTCACCACTCCTGCTTTAGATGTCCACGAGTACAACGTCTGTGTCTCTGCATGAATTGATGACACCATGACGCTGATAAGTAGTAGTACACCGTATATTCTTTTCTTCATGACGCTACACCTCCTTTGCTTTTGACATCTTGCGCCAGTAGAGGTAGAAGAAGACCGTGATTAACAGCCATACTGCTATCTCAAGCACGTTATATACTGATGGCCACACTCTGTAAGACAGCAGTGGCCAGTTATACACCAAACTTACCAGTAGCCTTGCGGCACTGATTACCATAGTCCAAAAAGCTATTTTCTTCATCCTTTTCAAATATATTTCCATCAATGCATTGCCGCTCTGACCATAGTTAAGGAAGAACACTAACAGGGATATCCACGACAGTGTATATACCGTCTGTCTGAACATATAATATCCTAAGTCAGGCATCCCTTCCTTATAGGAAAGCATCATCATATATAGTCTCACCAACAGTAGTATTCCGAGTAGCAATACAAGCCAGTTTTTTACGATTATCAGTTTTTTTTGCATATTATTCTGTGTATTTTTGCGCAAAGTTACTTAAAATTATGCGAATTTAAATGGCGATTCCTCATTTTTCTATACATTATGGCATAAAATGGATAAAAAATGTTAAATAATTTGTATAATAGCGGAAATATAGGTAACTTTGGTGCTTAAAATGAATAACCAAAAGAATCAGAGCATCTAAATCCTATTTTAAAAGTAAACAATATCCAATAAACTAAATACAAAATGACAATGAAAAAGAAAAAGACATTCATCAGTCCATCGGTGACGGTGTCACCATTCTATGCAGAGAACATCCTTGCTAATAGTTGCTGTGACCCTGAAAATGGTGGTTGGTCAACTGGTCAGCTTGACTTCGGCAGTGGCAATGGCGGAACCACTGGTGGTACAGGCAATGGCGGTGGCTTTGACTGGACTACAGGACAGCTCAACGGGTAGTCACATCATTAGTTAACAACCACGTAATTTTTACTACCACAGATTATAATTCTATAATTCGATAAATCGGGACAAAGAAAAAAACTACCACAGATTTCTCTGATTATATAGATTTGTTCTTTTACAACGGATTAGACGGATTAAACGGATTTCACGGATTAAATAAATTATGATGTATTATTGTAATTCGTTTCGAAAGATATCTGTGAAAATCTGTGATATCTGTGGGAGACTAAAAACAAAAACAAACAACAACTATGAGAAAGAAACAACTTACATACGGGGCCATGGCCGCCCTCTCGCTCACCCTCGGCATGACCTCATGTCAGAACGAGATGTCTGAGTACACCCCATCAGACGGTAAACACATTACTTTCACCGCTACACAGGAAGTGGCAGGCGGCACACAGGAAGTGGCAAGCGTCACACGCACATACCTTAAC
>CAMNCV010000140.1 GCA_946534585.1 uncultured Prevotellaceae bacterium | reverse complement strand
CTGACCGACAACCTCGCAATAATGGACCCGCTGGGAGCAAAATACTCAAACGGCACCATAGTTGACATAGACGGCAACGAGATAAAATACTACTGGGTGACGATAGAATATGCTGAGCCTTACGACTTGACACTCAACGGCACAACGGTTACGGCAGCCAATAACAGCATTCTCAACACCATCCCCGGCGTAACGGGCACAGCCTCATACGACCCAGACACAAAGACACTGAACCTTGAAGATGCCAGCATAGTAGAACTGACCTCGACAGGCGGCTACGCACTGCACACCACACTCGACACCCTGCGCATAAACGTAACGGGCGACTGCAGTATATCTTCAAGCAGAGGCACAGGCATATTCGCCAACTCACGCAACGTGGTAATCAGCGGCACAGGCACGCTCGACATCACCGCCGGCGCAAACGGCATAGTGATGAACAATACCAGCACGAATACCCTTGACATAGACGGCAAGGTAACGGTGAACGTCACAGCCGACAGCTACGGCATACAGGGCAGGGAATATGTACAGCGCGTCGGCTTGACAGGTTCTACGAAGACATATTACCGCACCACGCTGAAGGTAGGCGGCGAAGGCTCAAAGCTCAGCGTCAAAGGTACGACGAAATGCTTCCAGACCCTCGGTGGCTTCACCCCAGCCGAAGGCTATAAGGTGACAGCACCAACACGCACTGCATACTGTGGCACGGTTGACGGAGTGGCATATAACACCTTCTGCCGCTCTACGTTGGAATTCTCTGGCATAGGTAAGACGCAGACCACAACCGTAACGCTGACACCCGTGGCAGGCACGGCAGTGGTAATAGAGAAACCGTACATACTTGGCGACGTGAACCATGACGGCTCTATAACCATGGCAGATGCCAACGCAGTAGTAAACTATTACCTTGCTACGGACAAATTAACATTAACAGGCTTCCACGAGAGCGAGGCCAACGTAAATGGCGACGATGGCATCACCATGGCCGATGCAAACCAGATAGTGAATATGTTCCTGGGACAATGACTTCGCTTCGCTCAGAGTGAAAAGTGAAAAGTGAAAAACGGATAACACACATTCGTGAGAAATCTATTTGTGATTTGCATACAAATCATCACGAATAGAAAATGCAAAAGAGAGGTGAATGAATGTTAAAATGCCCTCAAGATGACTCTATATGATGCCGTTT
Organism: uncultured Prevotellaceae bacterium; assembly: GCA_946534585.1. Lineage (GTDB taxonomy): Bacteria > Bacteroidota > Bacteroidia > Bacteroidales > Bacteroidaceae > Prevotella. The sequence goes on along the minus strand of CAMNCV010000140.1, from coordinate 30,467 downwards.
TGAGGGCATTCCCGTTATAATCAGATAGCTTTTACCATGCTAAAACGCATCTTTTACCCTGTATTCAGATAGCGATTAGACTGTAAAAACTATCTGATTACATCGTAATTGCTATCTGATTACAATAAGAACGGATGCGGATATAATCAAAGAATAAGGTATGTGTCATATAGTCAAGCGGTTAGTGGAACTATGAAAATTTGCGCTATTTCAGAGCAAAAATGGTCGTCGTGAATTTTATCGCAAGGAAACGGCAGTAAAATACGGTGAAAACCGTAGGTGAAGGCATGACAGATACAAAACATGGGTGTACTCTATGACATCCTTTTCCGATAACAATGAAGAAAACAAAAAAAATATTGAAAAAAGAATAATTTCGCCTATAATTTTTTGATAGTTACTGAAAAAGTAGTAATTTTGCAAGGAATTATGCGTATCCATACTACCATCATAGTGTTTTTCTGTGCCATATTCTTTTGTTTGGCGCAAATGCCTGAAAGGCCGTCAGTGGCTGCAGGCACCCAGATTGATACTATCGACATAGACAGTGTGATTGACTCCCTGCGCCTTGCAATCGAGGCGCATAATAAGGCCGTTGACGACTCCGTGCGTGCTGACTCGCTGGCTCGTCAGCGGAAAAACGGCTTAGAAGCGCCAGTGGAGTACACCGCTACGGACTCTATGGTGTATTATGCCAATACGAAGAAAGCCTTTCTCTATGGAGCGGCTAACGTGAAGTATCAGAACATGGACCTCAAGGCTGCGAAGATTGATATGCAGCTCGACAGCAATCTGGTGAGAGCAACGGGCGCTATGGATACGGTGAAGAAGGAACGCTACGGGCTGCCAGTCTTCGTAATGGGCAGTGATAAGTATGAAACCGATACCATGGCCTTCAACTTCAAGACCAAGAAGGGTTTGATAAAAAACGCATACACGGAGCAGCAGGACGGCTTCCTGCTCTCAGAACTGTCGAAGCGTGATGGCGAGGGTAATTTATATCTGAAGCACGGACGCTATACCACCTGCGACAGGGAGCATCCCGACTTCTACATAGCATTGTCGAGGGCGAAGGTTAGACCAGGGAAAGACGTGGTGTTCGGTCCCGCCTACCTCGTTGTGCAGGACGTGCCGCTGCCGCTTGCGATACCCTACGGCTTCTTCCCGTTTACGAAAAAATACAGCAGTGGCTTTATAATGCCTACGTATGGTGACGAATCAGAGCGCGGATTCTATCTGCGCGATGGCGGATACTATTTCGCCATAAGCGACAAAATTGACCTGAAACTGCTTGGAGAAATATATACTAAAGGTTCATGGGGTGTGTCGGCAGCATCAAACTACAAGGTGCGCTACAAGTATTCTGGTCAGTTCTACTTCTCATATCAAGACTCAAAGTCGGGCGAGGAGGGCTTCCCTGATTTCAACCATGAGAAGAGTTTTAAACTGCAATGGTCACATCAGCAAGATTCGAAGGCCAATCCCTACCACTCACTGCGTGCCAGCGTCAACTATGCCAGCACGAGTTATGAGCAGAACAACCTCACGTCGCTGTATAACCCTACTACGCGCTCGCAGTCAATACGTACGTCGTCAGTGTCGTGGAGCACGCAGTTTTCAAGCATAGGCATGACGCTCAGTATGCAGACCAATATCACACAGAACGTGCGTGACTCCTCAGTAGCACTGACATTGCCAAGCCTCAATGTCACTCTGGCGCGTTTCTATCCATTCAAGCGCAAGAAGCAGGTGGGCAGTGAGAAGTGGTATGAGAAGATTTATCTGAGCTATACGGGCGAACTCAGCAACTCCATTGATACTCAGGAAGACCAGTTGTTCAAGTCGAATCTGATAAAAGACTGGAAAAATGCTATGCGTCATTATATACCGATGGGCGCATCGTTTACGGTGTTGAAGTACATAAATGTAAATCCTACGTTCAACTTTACCGACCGTATGTATAGCAACAAGATAAAGAAGTCGTGGGATGAGAACACTCAGAGTGAGATAAGCGACACCATATATGGTTTTTACAATGTGTATAACTGGTCGATGTCGTTGAGTGCAAACACTAAACTGTATGGCTTCTTCGTGCCAAATCGCAAGATATTCGGTGATAAGATACAGGCCATACGCCATACTTTGACACCGAGCGTTAGTTTCTCTTATGCTCCAGACTTCAGTAGTTCACACTACGGTTTTTACGATACATACGTGAAGACTGATGCTGAAGGCAACGTAAGCACGGTAGAGTACTCACCGTTCAGCCACGGTCTCTACGGTACGGCAGGCTCAGGTAAGACTGGTTCGATACGCTTCGGCATCGACAACAACATAGAGATGAAGGTAAAGACGAAGAATGACTCCATTAAGAAGATAAGCATCATCGACCAACTCGGCGCATCAATGAGTTACAATATGGCTGCGAAGGTAAGGCCGTGGAGTAACCTTAGTATGAATATCCGACTGAAATGGTGGAAGAACTATACCTTCTCCATGAATGCAACGTTTGCCACTTACGCTTACGAACTTGACGAAAACGGTAGGCCTTACGTGGGTACACACACGGAATATAGCAAAGGTCGTTTCGGTAGGTTTCAAGGTATGTCGCAGAATTTCTCATATACTCTGAACCCAGAGAAACTCAGGAAGTTATTCGGTAGGGATAAAGATAAGAAAAAAGACGGTGAAGACAAGAAAGAAGACATAGACACCGGCGTGGAAACAAACGTTGACCCTGAGATGATGCCAGCCTCACATCAGGCAGAAAAGAAAGATGCAGGTATGGCAGAGACTGATGCTGACGGATATATGAAATTCTCCATGCCGTGGAGCCTGACGTTCAGTTACGGTGTGTCGATGCGCGAAAATACCTCGGGCACGTTCAACAAAAAGACCATGCGCTATCCTTACAAAATATCGCAAAACCTCAATTTCCATGGCAGCATAAGGCTTGCCGACGGTTGGAACATTGACTTCAACTCTGGCTATGATTTCGATTATAAGAAACTCACACTCACCACAGCATCCTTAGCACGTGACCTGCACTGCTTTTCAATGTCGTGCTCGGTTGTCATTACACCTTATACGTCATACAACTTTTCGTTCCGTTGCAACGCATCTACGCTTGCTGATGCACTCAAGTATGATAAGCGCTCAGGATATAGCAACAACGTGAAGTGGTACTAATTTAATTATTAATTATGGACTTGATACCTTCTTTTGCCGTTGACCACACTAATCTGAAACCAGGAATTTATGTTTCGCGCCGCGATACATTAAATGGTGGCATCATAACTACTTACGACATACGTATGACTGCTCCAAATCAGGAACCAGCCATTGCGCCTGCTGCCATACACACTATTGAGCATATCGTTGCTACGTATCTGCGTAATGACGATGAGTGGAAAGACAACATCGTATATTGGGGACCGATGGGGTGTATGACAGGTAACTACCTTATAATGAAAGGAGAGCACGACATAGAGAACGTAAGGCAATTGATGCTTCGTGCTTTCAGGCACATGGCGGAATACGACGGTGAAGTACCGGGAACCACACCTGCTACGTGTGGCAATTACTTGATGCACGACCTGCCGATGGCTCGATATGAAGCGCGTCGCTATGTGGAGCGACTCACTAACAGCTTCTGTTGTGAATATCCAGGAGTAGCGCGCCCGATTGATAACAAGGGACAACAGTTTTTTGACGCATAACCTAAGCACTCATAAGCTATGAGAAAGAAATTCATACACATACTTTGGGGCATAATAGCAGTATCAATGCTGTCAGCATTGTTGCTCTTTGTGGCTATATGGAATGGTTGGATAGGCTATATGCCTGACATGGAAGACCTGCAGAACCCTATTGATCGCTATGCTACGCAGATATACAGTGCAGACGGCAAGGTGCTCGGCACGTGGAATATGAACCGCGAGAACCGCGTGCGCATAGATATCAATAAGGTCAGTTCCGATGTTATAAAAGCTTTGGTGGCCACGGAGGACGCCCGCTTCTTTGATCACTCCGGCGTTGACTTTATAGCGCTTGCAAGAGCTATAGTAAAGCGCGGACTGCTTGGACAGTCAAGTGCAGGCGGTGGTAGTACCATTACGCAGCAGTTGGCTAAACAAGTGTACTCGGGAAAGGCACATTCTACCATAGAACGTTTGATGCAGAAACCCATAGAATGGGTCATTGCGATAAAGCTGGAGCGCTATTTCACTAAGGAAGAGATAGTGATGATGTATCTGAACCAGTTTGATTTTCTGCATAATGCTGTTGGAATAAAAAATGCTGCCAATACGTATTTCAGCAAGGAACCAAAGGAACTGACACTTGAAGAGTCGGCTTTGCTCATAGGCTTGTGTAAAAACCCGTCATATTTCAACCCCGTACGCCATGAAGAGCGTTGTCAGCAGCGTCGCAACGTGGTACTGAAGCAGATGGAAAAGGCAGGCTATATCAGTCAGGCGCAGTATGAGGAAAGTTCAAAGAAACCCATAGCACTTAACTTCCACCGCACAGACCATAAGGATGGCAGTGCGACGTATCTGCGTGAATTCTTGCGTCGTTATATGATGGCAGAACGTCCAAGGCGTGATGACTATCCAATTTGGCAGAAGGTGCAGTATGTGGTTGACTCCATAGCATGGGAGCAAGACCCTCTGTATGGCTGGTGTAACAAAAACTTCAAGAAAGACGGCTCGCCATATAATATCTATATGGATGGTCTGAAGGTATATACTACGATTGATTCTGAGATGCAGCAGTATGCCGAAGAGGCTGCTTATGCGCATGTGGCAAAGTATCTGCAGCCAGCCTTTAACAAGGAAAACCGCAATAAAAAGAATGCACCCTTCACGAGCAGATTGACTAAAAGGGAGGTTGATGAGATTCTTAATCGCTCTATAGTGCAGAGTGATCGCTATCGCAGTATGAAGTCGGCAGGTTATTCTGAGGAGGAAATACGTGCGTCATTCAAGGAAAAAACAGAGATGACCGTGTTTACATACCATGGTGAGGTTGATACCGTCATGACGCCAATGGACTCCATACGCTATTACAAGACATTCCTCCGTACGGGCTTCGTTTCTATGGATGCACACACGGGCGCAGTGAAAGCCTATGTGGGAGGTTTGAATTTCGAGCATTTCCAGTATGATATGGCAATGATGGGACGCCGTCAGGTGGGTTCTACAATCAAGCCTTTGCTTTACTCTCTGGCAATGGAGAATGGCTTTACACCATGTGATGTGGCACCTAACGTTCAGCAGACATATATCGTAGCTGGTCAGGCTTGGACACCTCGCAATGGCTCGCGTGCCCACTATGGAGAGAATGTGACACTGAAATGGGGCTTGGCACAGTCAAATAACTGGATTTCTGCATATCTCATGTCGCGCCTTGACCCAGGCCAGTTTGTGTCGTTGCTGCGTCAGTATGGCATAAGCAACCCTGAAATTCACCCTTCTATGGCGTTGTGTCTCGGCCCTTGTGATATAACCGTTGCTGAGATGGTGAGTGCATATACAGCCTTTGCCAACCGTGGAATACGCTGCGCACCTATGTTTGTTACTCGCATTGAAGATGCAAATGGACAAGTGATTGCACGCTTTGAGCCTCGTATGAACGAGGTTATTTCAGAAGAATCGGCAAACCGTATGCTTGTATTGCTTCAAGGGGTGGTCAACGGAGGTACGGGTAGCCGTCTGCGCTTTAAGTATAACGTCAATGCACAGATGGGAGGTAAGACAGGAACGACCAACCGCAACTCCGATGCTTGGTTTATCGGTGTGACGCCAGACCTCGTAAGTGGCGTTTGGGTTGGTGGCGAAGATCGTGACATCCACTTCGATAATATGGCCTATGGACAAGGTGCTTCGATGGCATTGCCTATATATGCCTATTTTATAAAGAAGGTATATAAGAATGCAGGATTGCCTTATAAGGAGAGTGCGAGGTTCCCATTACCTCCGGGTTATGATGGTTGCACTGGACTTGAGAGCAGTGGCGATGAGAATGGCGATGAGGGAGGAGAAGGTCCCGACATTGACGACGTATTCGAGTAATTTGCAACGATGAGAGCAACATACGAATACGTAGAGCGAAAATTCAATGAATACAACGCATTGATATTCGGAGGAGAGCTTAAACCGCTGCCAATACGCATTGTAAGAGCGCGCTCTTTCCTCGGACAGGTAGCCTTTAAGCGTAAGCGTAACTTATTGGGTGGGTGGCATTACTATGACTTTATCTTTAAGATAAGCATTATGCTCGACCAAGAAGAAAACGTCGTAGAAGATACAATCCTGCATGAGATGATACATTATTATATCCTCTCCAACCAGTTGCAGGACACTTCGCCTCATGGAAAGTTCTTCCGCAAGATGATGACGGAGATAAATCAACGCTATAATCGCAATATCACCATATCACATTCCAGCACTCGTAAAGAGCGTGAGTCTGACACTCGGCAACGTCAACACTTGGTTTGCATAGCCCGATTGACTGACGGTAGGGTAGGGATGATGGTAATTGCTCATAGCAGACTGTTTGAGTTTTGGGACAAACTACCGCGGTTGCCACTTGTTGATAAATGTGAATGGTTTACAACGTTTAATCCTTATTTTAATAGATATAAGCGTTCGCAGAGTATTCGTCTGTATGAGTTTTCGCAGGAAAGTATTGATGAACACCTTGCTGATGCGAAGCCCCTTGTAAGAGAGGGCAATACGATAATGGTGGCACGTAAGTAAAAACTATTCGGCAACACTTGCCAACAGGATTGAAACCTGATGGAGAGTGTTGCCGTATTTGTATTATATTGTGTAGATTCCAGCGTGCTTTCTGGCAGGTAATGTTACATTATCTTACGCCACCGCCGCCTCCACCGGAAAAGCCGCCTCCGCCGCCTCCCCATGAAGAGTGTCCTCCATGTCCGGCAGCACGTGCCTCACGTGCTGCCCTGCGAGCTGCAGTACGTGCTGCGCCGGAACTGAAAGTAGAGTATATGGCGTGTATTGTCGCGTCGTTAGCCATCTGAGCTGCTATCTGATCCATTCTGAAGTACTCAGGATTGATAGCTTTCATATCCTTTATTACCTTCTCTGCTATGCCGAAAAGCGTAGCGTAAATCATGTAATCCTTCCATAGGGTCACTTCCTTTACACCACGTTCGTTGAGCAAAGTGAAATCCTCAAGGTATTTCTTCAGACCGAACACCTGCAGTACATCATCCTGACGATTCTTGTATTTTGATACCGATGTCTTCGAATGTAGCATACTTACAAACGATTCCATCTTGCTGGTGTTGCATTTCGCATCAACGTATTGGCGCAGTTCCTGAGTCTCAAGCACCGTGTCTTCTCCTGCAGCATTACTGAATATGTCATGAATAGTACACAGCAACCGAGGCAGTTCGTTTGCGTTTTCCAAAGGATGGATGACGAAGTTTGGCTTAATCTTACCCTTGGAATTCAACCGCTCCTCAATGGTGATGATACCCATGTTTATGAGTTTTAGTATGCAGGCGGAAATCAGGTTGTTGTCGTTGCTGCCTACGTAGCGATAGGCATTGATGATTTTATTTGCTTCCTGCAGGTCACCGTCAAGTGGTATGTCACGATACCACGTGAGATTCTTCTTGAGTTTGCGTCGTGCGCGCCATAAGTTGATTTGCTCACCGATTCTATCAAATATTCCCCATGCAAACAGTCCGATGACGAAGAGTACCGAACACCAGTCCTCAAACGTCCAGTTGGAGATGCTATCTGTTTCATAGTCACTACCCTCAAAGGCTTCCTCTTTCTTCTTCTCGAATGTTTCTTCCTCGGAAACAGTCGGTTCAAACATTCCTTTGTCGAAGCGCGTCATCACATACAGTCCGCCTTCCGAGCCGAAGGATTCAGTGTTGTAGGCTACTATTTTTCCATCGTAGAACCCTACTTCACCGCCGAAGCGAAATCCCCACACTCCACAATGTTCGGAAGAAAACACAGTACTGTCCTCTGCCTCGATAGTAATGTGTGCAAAAACAGGCTTGGGCTTGACATTACAGTCCATGAATATATGGCGTATGCCATCGGCATCGGGGTAGGAACGCACTAATCCTGTCAGCGTATATTCCGTGGTATAGGTGCGCTTTCCCTCTGCCCCGAGCCCCCAACATACTTCGTAACCATTGTTTTTTGTTACGATACCGCAACGGTTTGTCTTTTCAGAGCGGCTGCGCTCCACATCCCATTCGCCTATGTTCTCATATTCAGTGCCACTCTCGTCGGTAACGCGCAGGTTGAGCACATGGCTCTCTCCCATGTTATACAGACAGAAGTAACACTCCGTTCCCTCGTTATCTACGTCCATGATGCGTCGTTCGATGATGCGAGCATCCCCGTTATGCATGAGTGTGACGTGAATGACTAGTGAATCCATGGTTGACATGGCGGTGCTAAGTGCAGGGAACAGACAACCGAAAAGGAGCAGTAACAGACAGAGTGTCTTATTTCTTGAATGCTTCATCGAGGTCTGGGTATGCTTTTTTCTTCTCATCATCCACTTTCAGGTAGTCTTTAACGTCGAAGTGAAGCATAGACGCTACGATGCTTGATGGCCACTGGCGCACCATGCGGTTCATCTTTGTAGCAGTATCATTGTAAACCATACGCGAAATGCGTACATTCTCCTCGTACTGCTTCTGTCCTTCCTGTACCTCAATATATAGACTGTCGGCCTTCAATTCAGGGTAACGCTCAAACACTACATTGAGCCTTCCCATCATCTGACTGAGCATATCGCTCTGTTGGTTAAGGACTTCAGGAGTTGCTGTCTGATTATTGCCAACGTTGCCACCGCGAGCCTGAACGGCTTGAATTATAGTCTCAGACTCGTGGCCTGCGTACTTAGCTGCGGTCTTAGCCAATGCCACTACGGCATCGAAACGAGAATTAAGCTGCACCTCAATCTGGCTGAGAGCATTTTTACAGAGCTCATCGAGGTTGACGAGCGAACGCTGTGTGCTGATGAAATATAGCGCAATGGCTATCACAGCAATGATAATAATAGCAAGGAATGCTAAAAGGATTAGTGCTACCATGTTTGTTGTCTTGTTTAAAATTAGTTATTTGTTTGATGTAGATGTATTCAAAAGTCCGCACGCAGCGAATATGTCTTGTCCGCGTGAAGCACGTATTGTTGTGAAGATGCCGTGACTGGTGAGATAATCACGCATCGTTTCCATTTTCTTTTCGTCGCTTGTCTTTAGGTCAACGTTTGGAATACTGTGAAACCTTATCAGGTTTATTCTACAGTTGAGACCGCGAAGTAGTCTTACAATCTCGCGAGCATGTGTCATGGAGTCATTAAGACCGTCAAACACTATGTATTCGAATGACAAACGGCGTTGGCGTGAAACGTTATCTTGTGTGTCCCATGGCGTATTCTCATGCTGCTTCTTGCAGAACTCAGGGTAGGTCTTGAGCAGTCTTACCACGTCGGCAATAGACATACCCCTTTCTGCAGGCATCAGCATGGCACGCTGCTCGTGTATAGGCGAGTGGAGCGATATTGCTACGTGGCAGTCGCTTTCCTCTATGAAACGCTTCAGTTTGTCTTTTACTCCCACACTGCTTACGGTTATTCGCCTTGGGCTCCACGCATATCCCCAGTCGCTTGTGAGCACCTCCGTAGCCTTCAATACGTTATCGAGATTGTCCATCGGCTCACCCTGACCCATAAACACTATGTTAGTCAGTTGGTCGCGCTCGGGCAGCGCATAAATCTGATTGAGAATGTCGGCAGCAGTCAGTGAACCCTCAAAACCTTGTTTGCCAGTCTGACAGAACAGACAATTCATTTTGCATCCTACCTGACAACTCACGCATAGCGTAGCCCGGTCGCCATCGGGTATGAACACAGTCTCTACACGTTTGCCGTTGGATACGGGGAAGAGATATTTCTTCGTACCGTCACGCGACTCCTGCATACATACGTTCTCCATCCGTCCGATACAGTAATGCTCACTGAGAATTTCGCGGTTTTTCTTTGAAATATTGGTCATTTCATCAATGGAACTCACGCCTGCGCCATATAGCCACTTGGCTATCTGCCCACCAGTAAAGGCCGGCATACCAAGTCCTTTTGCTGCATCCTTGAGCTCCTGCAGCGTCATTCCTATCAGAGGTTGTAGTGGCATATAAAGTAAAAGAATAGAGGGGGTATTGTAATCGCTATGTGATTAGAGTGTAATCGCTATCTGATTACCAGGTAATCAGTACCTGATTACAGCATAATCAGATAGCGATTGTAATGGGGTATGTAATCGTCTGTAAGCCAGAATGTTCGAAAATTAAAGTCCGTTAGGATTGTTCTTCTGGAAGTTCCATGAGTCACGACACATATCTTCGATACCGAACTGTGCCTCCCATCCAAGTTCAGCCTTGGCCTTCGCAGGATTGCAGTAGCACGTAGCGATGTCACCCGGACGACGAGGTTTAATCACATAAGGCACCTTCAAGTTGTTAGCCTTCTCGAAAGCCTTCACCACGTCAAGCACAGAGTAGCCGTGACCCGTGCCGAGATTGTAGATAGCCAGTCCGCACTTCTTTTCTATGGCTTTCAGCGCAGCCACGTGTCCGTTGGCCAAATCTACCACATGGATGTAGTCGCGTATGCCAGTTCCGTCAGGAGTGTCATAATCATTGCCGAAAACGCCGAGTTCCTTGCGCAGTCCTATGGCAGTCTGCGTGATGTAAGGCATCAGGTTGTTTGGTATTCCATTAGGGTTCTCGCCAATCAGTCCTGACTTATGCGCACCGATAGGGTTGAAGTAGCGTAGCAGCACCACGTTCCATTCTGGGTCAGCCTTCTGCACGTCGCTCAATACCTCTTCAAGCATTGACTTCGTCTGACCGTAAGGATTGGTGCAGTGTCCCTTCGGACACTCCTCGGTAATAGGAATGATTGCCGGATTGCCATATACCGTTGCTGATGATGAGAATATGATATTCTTGCAACCGTTGTTGCGCATTACATCAAGAAGCACAAATGTAGCGTTCATGTTGTTTTCGTAGTATTCAAGCGGTTTCACGCAACTCTCACCCACAGCCTTCAGACCTGCGAAGTGGATTACGGCGTCAATCTTGTGAGCCTTGAATATACTGTCCATGGCTTCGCGGTCGCGTACGTCGGCCTTGTAGAACGGAATGCTCTTGCCTGTGATTTTTTCTGTACGCCTTACGGCCTCTTCCTTTGAGTTGACAAGACTGTCAACAATTACCACTTCGTGACCTGCGCTATACAGCTCTACCGCAGTGTGTGAGCCAATATATCCAGCTCCGCCCGTCAATAAAATCTTCATAATTTAGTATGTTTAATATTCTTGTCTTTTGTTTAATCATCTTTATTAAGATGCAAATTTACATAAAAAAAACGAAATAAGCACACGTTTGGTCGTTTTTTCGGGAAAAAAGTAGTAACTTTGCATGTTGACATGACCTATATATATAATGTAAATACAAAATGAAGAGAATAATCACAGCATTACTGGCAATGTGCAGCCTTACGACTATGGCACAAAATACTGATAGAAAAATCACCGTTGTCAATTCCACTGACAGTTTGTCGGAACTCACGGTGTATCTGCCAAAGAAAGAAAAAGCCACGGGCAGAGCAATCGTTGACTGCCCTGGCGGCGGATATACACACCTCGCCATGGAGCACGAAGGACATGACTGGGCTGAATATTTCAATAGTCGTGGCATTGCCTTGATAGTATTGAAATACCGTATGCCTAATGGCGACAGGAATATACCGCTCTCTGATGCTTACAATGCCATCCGCACGGTAAAGCAGAATGCAAAGCAATGGAATATTAACCCTGCTGACGTGGGCATAATGGGATTTAGTGCTGGCGGACATCTCGCATCGGCAGTATCTACGCATGCTTCAGACGACGTGCGTCCTGCATTCTCAATACTGTTCTATCCAGTAATTTCAATGAACGAGCATGAGACCCACAAAGGCTCGTGCGTAGGCTTCCTCGGTGACAAGCGAGGCGACCTCACCTTGCAATGGGAGTGGAACTCAGCCATGGCTGTAAGGCCAAAAGTGACACCGCAGGCTATCATCATACTGGCAAGTGATGACAATGCCGTGCCGGCATTGACCAACGGAGTGGCTTACTATACATCCATGCTGAAGGCGGGAAATAAATGCTCGCTCATCTGCTATCCCAGCGGAGGACATGGTTTTGGCATAAAGCCTACCTTCAGGTATCATGACCAGATGCTTGGCGAACTGGGTCATTGGCTCGAAATGTTGCCGCAAAAGAAGTAGATAGATGAAGAAATCAACCATTTGGGCTATCGCCATCATTATGGGCGTATCGTTCGTGGGACTGCTTTTCATCCAGATTCTCTACATAGAGGAGATGACAAAGATGAAAAAAGAGCAGTTTGACGAGTCGGTTACGCGCGCGCTTTACCAGACGGCGCACAACATGGAACTGAATGAAACGCTGCAATACCTTGAGAAAGATGTCAATGAAACCGAGCGCAAGGCATATAGCAGCGAGGGAGTGTCAGTGCAGGGTAATAAACTCGGCGCACCCATTCAACATTCACATCAGTACTCTGTCATAGGCGATGACGGCACAATATACTCTTCTTTCGAATTGCGCACTATCTCTCTGAGTCCGCAACGACTGCAGAAGGATATGCTTGGTCGTCAGGATAAGAATGCCTTGGCAGAGGCACAGAAATCCATGCAGGAGATAGTGCGTAAGAGATACGTGTATCAGAAAGCACTGCTTGACGAGGTGGTTTATAGCATACTCTATAATGCAAGTGACAAACCGCTGAAAGAGCGCGTGAACTTCAAACAGCTTGACCATGATATTCGTGCCCAGCTTCTTAACAACGGCATCAACATTCCATATCACTTCACCGTGACGCAGAGCGATGGAAAAGAGGTGTACCGTTGCCCTGACTACACCGAGGAGGGGAAGGACAAGGCCTATTCGCAATCGCTCTTCCATAACGATGCACCGTCAAAGTCGGGATATGTCAATGTGCATTTCCCCGACATCAATGACTATATATTCTCAAGCGTACACTTCATGATACCTGCACTGGTATTCACCGTGGTGCTGCTCATTACGTTTATATTCACCATTGTCGTCATATTCCGTCAGAAACGCTTCTCTGAGATGCGCAATGACTTTATCAATAATATGACGCATGAGCTTAAAACGCCTATTTCCAGCATATCGCTCGCCTCGCAGATGCTTAATGATAAGAGTGTGCCAAAGACGGAAAAGATGATTGATCACCTCGGAGGCATCATTGGCGACGAGACCAAACGACTGCGCTTCCTTGTTGAAAAGGTGCTTCAGATGTCAATGTTCGACCGAAAGAAAGGAATCTTCAAGATGAAGGAAATTGACATCAACGAATTGATAGAGAATATAGCCAACTCCTTCTCGCTGCGCGTGGAGCACACTGGAGGTAAGATATATACTGAGGTCGAGGCGATTGATTCAACGGTATATGTCGAGGAGACACATTTCAGTAATGTTATTTTCAACCTCATGGACAATGCCGTAAAATACAGTAAGCCTGACCAACCCCTCAATATATATCTGCGTACGTGGAATGAGGGCAATAAGGTGAAAATCTCAGTGCGTGATACTGGTGTCGGTATTAAAAAGGAGAATTTGAAGAAAATCTTTGAACAGTTCTATCGCGTGCATACGGGTAACCGCCATGACGTAAAGGGTTTCGGACTCGGACTGGCATACGTAAAGAAGGTGGTCGATATACACAAGGGCACAATAGTGGTTGATTCGGAGTATGGAAAAGGTACAACGTTTACAATAGCGATTGATACTATTCAAGAAAACGACAATGGATAGCACTGTAATTGTATATATAAAATTATAGATAAGGATTTATGTTAAACTCGCTGAATTAGTGATTATTTTTTAAGAAAAAGTGTTTGATGATGTGAAATTCTTATTAACTTTGCACATAGAACAACGGAAACTTTAACTCATAAACACTTTAATAATTATGGAAGAAAATCAGAAAATACTCCTTTGTGAGGACGATGAAAACCTCGGTATGCTCCTGCGTGAATATCTTCAGGCTAAGGGATATGAGACGGATTTGTGTCCTGATGGCGAAGCAGGCTACCGTGCTTTTCTGAAAAATCCTTATAATATATGTGTGCTTGATGTCATGATGCCAAAGAAAGATGGTTTCCAGCTTGCTACGGAGATACGTCAGGCTAATGCAGAGATTCCTATCATCTTCCTTACTGCACGCCAAATGAAGGAAGATATACTCGAAGGCTTCAAGATAGGTGCTGACGATTATATCACAAAGCCTTTCTCAATGGAGGAACTCGTATTCCGTATTGAGGCAATACTACGTCGCGTACATGGTAAGAAAACAAAGGAAAGCACGCAGTATCAGATTGGTAAGTTCCTGTTTGACTCGCAGAAACAACTGCTTACAATTGGTGACAAGCATACCAAACTCACAACTAAGGAAAATGAATTACTGTCGCTCTTGTGTAGTCACTCTAACGAGATATTGCAGCGTGATTTCGCCCTGAAGACGATATGGATTGATGATAACTACTTCAATGCACGCTCAATGGACGTGTATATCACCAAACTGCGTAAGCATCTGCGTGATGATGACCAGATTGAAATTATCAATATTCATGGCAAGGGCTATAAACTTATCATACCAGATAATGATGATAACTTCAGTGCGGCATGATAATTACGTATCTGTATAGATTATATGCAAGCAATGATTTTTGCCGCCGGTATGGGAACGCGGCTGAAACCCATCACTGATATTCTGCCAAAGGCTTTGGTACCAGTGTCTGACAAACCGCTCATTCAGCATGTGCTTGACAAGATGGTGGCAGCAGGCGTTAAGGAGGTGGTTGTTAATGTGCATCATCATGCCGAACAGTTGAAGAATTTTATCTCGCTGTATGACCGTGCGGAGAATTCTGTAACGCTGCGTGTTTCCGATGAGTCTGATGCTCTGCTCGAAACAGGAGGAGGTATAAAGAGGGCGCGCCAGTTGTTTAATGGTCGCGAGAGTGTGCTCATTCACAACTGTGATATATTGTCAAATGTAAATCTTACGGAGTTCTATAGCACAAGCAATCAGTCTGATGCAGCAGCAACATTGCTCGTGTCAGAGCGTAGGACACAGCGTTATCTGTTGTTTAATGCTCAGATGAGACTGGTTGGCTGGACAAACATCACTACGGGAGAGGTAAAGAGCCCTTATGCTGAGATACTGCAATATGATGGAAAGACATCTGTTGACTGGCAAGCAATGGGGATAAGACTATATGCTTTCTCAGGAATCCATTGCATCTCGCCAAGGACACTCAACCTGATGGATGAATGGCCGGAACGCTTTCCGATAATGGATTTCTATCTGAAGCATTGCGCAGAGATAGTGATACGCGGAACTTTTTGCGATAATCTACGATTGCTCGATGTCGGCAAACTCGATACTCTCGCAGAGGCAGGAGAATTTTTGAATAGTTTAAACTAAATATATAAATGCAGAAAATAATAATATTGGATTTTGGTTCGCAGACCACACAGCTTATCGGACGTCGCGTGCGTGAGCTTGATACTTTCTGCGAAATCATGCCTTATAACAAGTTTCCGCAGGACGACCCTGATGTCATTGGCGTCATTCTGAGTGGCTCGCCATACAGCGTTCATGATCCGGAGGCGTTTAAGGTAGATCTTAGCCAGTTCGTTGGCAAAATGCCAGTGCTGGGCATTTGCTATGGAGCGCAGTTTATTTCGCATACTTTGGGCGGTAAGGTAGAGAAAGCGGATTCGCGCGAATATGGTCGTGCGAATTTGGAGTATATCAACAAAGATTGCAGATTGTTCAAGGGATTTGAGGATAATTCGCAGGTATGGATGTCGCATGGCGATACGATTACTGCAATCCCGGAGGGCTTTGAGTGTGTCGCTTCAACTAAAAACGTGAAGTACGCTGCCTATGCCGCAACAGACAAGCCTCTGTTTGCCGTGCAGTTCCACCCAGAGGTTTTCCACTCTCTGCAGGGGACGCAGCTGCTCCGAAACTTCGTGGTAGATATATGTGGCTCGAAGCAAGACTGGAGTGCTGACTCTTTCGTTGAGACTACGGTGAAGGAACTCAAACAACAGATTGGCGATGACAAGGTGATCCTTGGTCTCTCTGGCGGTGTTGATTCAAGTGTAGCTGCTGTATTGCTTAATAAGGCAATCGGAAAGAACCTTACATGTATATTCGTTGACCATGGTATGTTGCGTAAGAATGAGTTCCGCGACGTAATGCATGATTATGAATGTCTTGGACTTAATGTTATCGGTGTTGATGCTTCGGAGAAATTCTTTGCAGACCTTGCAGGTGTAACTGACCCTGAACAGAAACGAAAGATTATCGGTCGTGATTTCGTTGAGGTGTTCAATGCAGAGGCAAAGAAACAGACCGGTGCAAAATGGCTTGCGCAGGGCACAATCTATCCAGACCGCATAGAGTCACTGAATATTACTGGTAAGGTTATCAAGTCACACCATAACGTCGGTGGATTGCCAGAGGAAATGCACCTGTCGCTCTGCGAACCGCTGAAGTGGTTGTTCAAAGATGAGGTTCGTAGGGTAGGGCGCTCAATGGGAATGCCAGAGCATCTCATTACGCGTCATCCATTCCCAGGTCCGGGACTGGCTGTGCGTATATTGGGAGATATTACTCCAGAGAAAGTGCGCATACTGCAGGATGCTGACGATATCTATATCCGTGGACTGCGAGAGTATAAGGTGAAATTGTCTGGTGAAGAGGCACGTCGTGTACTTGCTGCTGGTGTTCCTGCAGATATGCAGAATGGAGAGATTGAGGTATCGCTTTATGACCAGATATGGCAGGCTGGTGCAATATTGCTTTCTACGGTGCGCTCCGTAGGTGTAATGGGCGATGAGCGCACCTATGAACACCCTGTCGCTTTGCGTGCGGTTACTTCTACTGATGCAATGACAGCTGACTGGGCTCACCTGCCGTATGACTTCATGGCTCATGTGAGCAACGAGATTATAAATAAGGTGCGTGGAGTCAACCGCGTATGCTATGACATCTCGTCAAAACCACCAGCAACAATTGAGTGGGAATAATATCTCTTTTCTATACGTCAACATCTCTATCTTTGTTATAAATAGATAGAGATGTTTTTTTTGTTCTCCTGCATGCTTGTAGCAATGTTATTCGCAGTAGATTTTTGTTGTGTTTTTTGCGTTTTGGGGCTGTTTACTGTTACTTTGTGGTTAAATAGTGTTAAGTCATATACTATTTTAGTTAAAAAGTCCTTTTTAGTAAACAAATGTTATAATCATCATGTAATCATCCATGTAATTATCATTAAAAATTTATGAGTGGTTAATTTGTGATCATTCGTGTTAAAGGCCGGCCGCCGCATACTACGCACAATAATTGTTAAAAAAGGAGGTGCGGAGTGAAAAAGTTTTTGACATTAGCAATACTTTTGCTAACTTTGTTGTCTGTAATATTATAAAATAATTATGCACACCTACTTAACAAATTAGAATATGAAAAAAACTATCATACTACTAACTACAATCCTATTACTTATATGTACGGATGCAATTGCACAAGGAATAGTCGGGAAATCCTATACTACCATAGCCATGTTTAATGATACTGTAAATTTGAAATAACTTTAATAAAATGAGACATTATATATTTATAGTATTATTGCAAGTATGCTGTTACTCTTGTGCCCAACAAAAAGTAAGCATAAATCAACTCATTGGAACTAAATGGAGTATAGAGTCACCACAAGGTGTAAAAAGAACTGTAGAATTTCATAAAGATTATTATACAGAAATCGCTTATGTTGCTTTTCTTGGAGATACTATTAGTTCTAAACGTGAATACTACTTATCCAACGAGATACCGACAGCTTTTGACAAAAAACAAAAAAGCAAAAACAAAGGAATGTATATAGTTGGAAAAACAGAATCGCATGAACATATGTGGTATTATACGATAATTAGTTTTACAACTCAGAAAATGTTATTATTTGAAAAAGCTCCGGAACTTAAAGAAGGAGAAATTGCAATAGGAGGACAACCACATGATATTACCTGGACACTAGAACGAATAGAGGAATAATGTAATAACCTTTTTCCCTCCAACCGCACTCCCTGCGGTTGGAGGGAAATTCAAAGCCAAACATTATCATGCGAAGAATACTTTTCTGACAATATAGACTATAGTCTTACGGTAACAATTATAGTACGTCAGAAAACTACTGTCCTATAGGAGAATTGATGTTTATAAAGAAAACAGATTATGCAAAAGAAGAAAAACAAGAAAGGAAATCACTTACATGCAATTGTCCTGATTGCACTAATGATGGTTGCAGTAAGTGCATGTAAAAAAAAATCATCAGAACTATCACGTCCTTACTTTTCTGAACAATTCTATACGTATTACAAAAATTTCTATATTGAAGGTGTAAATATGTCGCGTATACACATAGAGGGTGCACCATATAACAAATATGCTCTATACCTTTTAGAAGTTCGAATAATAGGATGTAACAAAGAACAAAGGAAACGTCATGATGACTGGGAAGGAGGGATAGAATATCCTTTTTGTTTTGGTACTATAGATCCAATCAAAGATATTGTATTCAAAACATCAAAGAATAAAATAATTTCCCCAAATCCTTTGAACCTAACGCATAAATTTATATTAATGAAAAATAAAGATGAAGATGGATACAAAGGTGTATGTTATGAAAATGAATTTGATTGCCTGCCATCTGATATATCCAACCCTGTCAGAGCTGTAAGTGGCTTTCATAAGCAACGATTTCTTAGACCAGGGAGTCGTGAAGAAGATACTTTAAATTATCTTATAACTTTTTATAAAAGCCAACGGCTTCCTGACAGCATTATCATCAATGGTTCTACAACTACTATTAAATCAAAAATTAATAATACAAACGATAATTCCGTTTACATTATTAAAGACTTATAAATCTTCAAAAATATGAATGTTATAAAAAAATATACAATTATGTTGCTTATGTTTTGTACACAACAAATTGTACAAGCACAAGACCTCGCAAACAACACAACATATTATAGTGAATACCTGTTGCAATTCCAAAGACCGATTTTGAAATAAAAACAAAAGAAGGCACCATGAAGTACGATGTTTATTTTTATAATGGAAGGAAAAAGAAATGAAAACGAAAATGAAGACGAATACATTATTTATATTGATAGTTTCATTGATGTGTACTATAAGTTGCAAAGCACAAGTCTCATTAGCAGATTTAAATGGAACTTCGTGGAAAATGGTCAGTCCTGTTTCTGAATATGAGAGTACTGTCTGGACATTTTCAAAGATACGTGTAACAGATACAGCTACATTCTTTCATAATAATAAGGTCGTGAAGAATTCTAACCCTTATTATTTGTCAATGAGCAAACCTACCAGTTTTAATAACGCTTTGGTGGGAAAGTCAGTTAAGGGAAATTATTTGGTAATGACAAAAACCAAGAGAAATAGATTGGATTGGTACACCATAATGTCCCTTGATTTGAGAAAGGGGGATATGTATTTGTTTCGTGAGGCACGCCCAGACGAGGTAGGTGGCGCGAATGTAACAATTCATCTCAAGTTAATTAAATAACTGCATTCATCCTTCCCTCCAACCACACTCCCCCGCGGTTGGAGGGAAATTCAAAAATCGAATAAAATCATGCGAAAAATACTTTTACTCGCTGTCATTATGATGACGACGATAATGACTTTGTGCGCACAAAACAACAAACTGACAGAGCTAAGGCGCACACTTACGGAACACTATGCCGGCGACGCGGAGAAGCAACGCGCAGCACAGTGGCTGCTTGACAATATGCGGTATCACGGCACGGTGCGAAGCGAGTTGCAGGACGAATACTACAACAAACTGACAGCCATAGAACACCATAACGCTGACCCTGACGAGGAAATACCCAAAATACGCCTTAATACACACTTACAGCAGGCGTTTGGTGGGAGGCAAGTTTCATATCTCAAATACCGCGGACTTCGCAGAAAGCACGAAGATAGGTGAGATAAAGCGAAACCCCGAGATGGAATGGGACAGCATAGCAGCCGCCACGAAAGGCATGGCAAGGCGTTACGTGCGCTACGCCGCGCCGCATCGCAGCAACTGCAACGTGGCAGAGATGGCGTTTTACGATGCCAGCGGCAAGAAACTACATCCCATAGCAGTAGTGACTAATGACAGCACAGACATAGACCACAAGGCAGGGAGGAGCGCATATTCACCTACGAAAGCGACAAACAGGTTTGGCACTGAGAGAAAAGATTACTTATCGCTTGTTGCGTTTTTTACCATAGCTGGTAAAGTTTGGATTGTATGATTTCTTCTTGGATGGTTGGTCTTTGCGCGAAGGGTATTTCTTAGTGTCAGTATGACCATAATGTGGAATGTCTGTTTGGCGGTCGCGTGTTGCTTTGGGATGGGAATTGCTATCGTCTTTGTACCAGAAGAAATACTGTCGTTGAGCAAGTTTGTCTTTCTGAGTCTTTGCAGAGAATACAGGCTCAAGGGTGTAGGGGTCGTAGCCAGTATACCACATCTCTGTGGCTACTGTCATAGGCGTAGGCGTAAAGTCCTGTACCTGCTCCAACTTATATCCCATGCGTTTGGTGAGATCAGCCAACTGTGCCATGTCACGCTCATGACAGCCAGGATGTGAAGAAATGAAATAAGGTATCAGTTGTTGCTTCAGTCCTTCTTCTTTGTTTACTTGATCAAATATTCGTTTGAATTCGTAGAACAACTTGAACGAAGGCTTGCGCATTAGGTATAAGACATTATCAGAAGTATGCTCAGGTGCCACCTTTAAGCGTCCGCTGACATGTCGTGTGATTAGTTCGCGTGTGTATTGCATAGCGGCTTCATTGCTTCCCGGGTCTTTTGACTTGTGTAGCAATAAGTCATAGCGTACGCCACTGCCTATAAAACTCTTCTTTATTTCGGGTAAGGCATCTACGGCATGGTAAATATCTAACAAAGCCGAATGGTCTGTGACAAGGTTCTTACAAACCTGCGGATGCAGGCAGGAAGGTTTTTTACAAACCTCGCAGGCTTTTGGGTTACGGCCGTGCATACCGTACATATTTGCAGAGGGACCGCCAAGGTCGGATAGGTAACCTTTAAAGTCTGGTAACTTCACTACTTCACGTACTTCACGCAGTATGCTTTCCTTTGATCGGCATGCTATAAACTTTCCTTGATGTGCGGAGATAGTACAGAATGCACAGCCACCAAAACATCCACGATGCAGGTTTACTGAGAACTTTATCATCTCATAAGCAGGTATGCGCTTACCTTTATATTTGGGATGTGGCATACGTTGGTATGGCAGGTCAAACGATGCATCTATTTCCTCCGTGGTCATTGGTGGGTATGGTGGGTTGACTACGGCATACAGACCGCCAACGCCTTGAATGAGACGTTGAGCGTGCATTTTGTTAGATTCTTCTTCAATATGACGGAAATTCTCCGCCTCGGCTCGCTTGTTGCGCAGGCACTCCTCATGTGAGTGTAATACTATATCGTCGTTAGTAATGCCATCTGGAATTTCGCATTCTTTTGCTAAGAATACTATTTGTGGCAAATGCCACAAATCTTTCAGCGTTTTCCCACTTGCAAGACCATTTGCCAATGCAACAGTAGTTTTCTCTCCCATACCGTATGTTATCATGTCAGCACCGGAGTCACACAGTATGCAGCGACGTAAAGAATCGCTCCAATAGTCGTAATGCGTAAGTCTGCGCAGGGAAGCCTCTATGCCTCCGAGTATGACAGGTACGTCAGGATATAGTTGCTTCAGTATCTTAGTATAGACTATAGATGGAAATTCTGGTCGGCAATCATGACGCCCGTCAGGTGAATAGGCATCTTCAGAACGTAAGCGTTTGTTTGCTGTATATTTATTCACCATCGAATCCATGGCGCCAGGTGAGATGCCAAAGAACAGACGTGGACGCCCAAGTTTTTTAAAGTCGCGATAATCCCCATGCCAATCTGGCTGTGGTACTATAGCTACTCTATATCCTGCGGCCTCAAGTATGCGTCCTATTACTGCGGCTCCGAAGGATGGATGGTCAACGTATGCATCGCCAGAGAATAGAATGACATCTAATTCCGACCATCCACGCAACTCACATTCCTTTTTCGTCGTAGGCAAAAAGTCTGTAAGCATTATTTAGTTCTCCTCCTGCTCTTTTCTGTTCTCTATCCATTGAGCATAAAGTTCCATAAGATTGCCCAGTGCTACTGATTTCATATTTGGATGTGCAAGCACGTTTTTATAGAAATTCACGAGCTCATTGTCAGTTCCTTTCTCAGAATCGATTATGCCTCCCACGAAGGATTTCAAAGTGTCAAGCGTAGTTTCATCAACAATGCCATTGCTATAAACAAGATTGTTGAAGAGTTGGTATTTCTCGATTACATTAAGATGTTCTTCTGTAATTTCCATGCTTCTCGTGCCAGAAGCATTAGATATTATTTTATGTGTCATAGTAGTATGAATTATTTTATTAAAAATGACATGATACCTCTCATAGTATAGGAGCGCTGTCCTGAATTTGTTATACATTCAAAAGGGAAACCCATAACAAAGGTAGGAACTGCTCCTTGGTATGCTACGGCGGCAGTTTGTCCGTCTGCATACTGCATACACGCAAAGGCCTCGTCGAGTGGTTGTAATATGTCACTACGAGTCGTGGCATAATGCTCTGGGTTCAGCGTGTTGGTTAAGGCCAAAGTCTGTTGCAAACCTTCTACATAGCTGTTTGCACTTTGTGTTGTGCCTGCGGAGGCTATGTGTAATGTAGAAGCGAGAAATGCTTGTTCTTCGTTCGTGAGCATATCCGACGCGATGTAGGAACCACTTATAAGCAAAGCATGTCTTCCAGTTACCGTGGGGTAGGGGTGAATACTCTTCTTGGTGTAGTCAGCTAAACGGTTACGTAAAAGCGGAGTGAAAGTCTTATATTCACGCAGGCTATAACCGTCATTCCTTTCATTGCCTAATATAATGTCTATGGCATCATAATAGTTTATATTTATAAGTCCTTTCTCTACGGCAGAGCGTGAGCAACTTACAATATTGTATCTATATGCAGATGCAATGGCGGTTGTATGTTCTGCTACATAGTTGAAACAGTTTCCGCTGATGAATGTACCTTCCATTTCGCTCGTAGAATATCCGAATGAGGGAGATGTAATGTTGAAATCATGTTGTTTTCCACACCAACCTGCAGTCAGTCCATACGATACACCAGGGTCAGCATACATATCGAAGCCTTTTATAGAGTCTTCTTCTACGACCTGTGGTGCTGCCAATCTTTGAAATCCGTTTATAACCAATATAGTAGGAGCCTGTTTGCTATGCCACACTACACTGAGTTCTTCAGAAGGTAGGCTCTCGCCTCCGTCGTTTACGGCTGTTATGCGAAAACGATATTGCAAATCAGGTACAAGATGTATTGCATGGTGTGTCATTTTCGTGTTTGTTCCATTGTCATAGCCGTTTCCGCCAATTGCGGTATAGACATTATATGATGTAGGTACTGCTGATGTTTCAGTCTTATCTAACTGTTGTTGCCAAGATAAGAAAGCATTACCTGCCGTGTCAGTTGTGATGACGAAATCGCATGGCGTAAGTGGCTGAACGATAGCCTTCTCTCCGTGTGCTTCAGCCTCGTAACGTAATATCGTTTTGTATATTGATCTTGCAAGAGTAAATTTGAAGTTTGGGTCGTGTCCCATCTTCATGTCTGGAAAACTCTGATGTGATAGTGTCTCAAAGATGGCTGAAGGCATGGCAGGCAGTCTTGTTTCAGAGTAGTTTTTGTCATATAAATCGCGCCATGTCCATTTGCAGCTATATTCGTTTTCAATGTCTTTCTTTGAATTGTCTAACAGCATTTGAGCGAAGTCTTTTGAATGTGAGCGTGAGGCATCAGCATCCAGTTTGCCTTCGTTGAAATCTGTGGTGCATACGGCAAGTGAACCAAATATTGTTTTGAAGTCTTTTCTATATCCAGCGTCGGAGTGTACTGCAAGTGATAGGTCTATAGGTACTTTCTTGCCATTTTTTGTAGGAGCATACGGTGAACCTCCTGCCAGCCAGTTTGTCATCAGCGAGCGTACGTTGATGTCATCATTATAATCGTTGGTTCCTTTATATAAAGATAATGATTCGTAAGGTAGTCCAGCCCACTGTGCATAATAACGTGCTCCCTCAAGGCAACGAGGCATGCCGCTGGTAGTCCCGCCACGCTCAATGTTGCCCATACCACCACCGAAGCGCACTGCATCAGTTGTTATTACGCCCTTCTGGTTTGAATGTGATAATATTTCTACACGATTATTATCGTTGCTGCCTGCATCGAAGTCGAAAGTGCCGAGATATACCCACGTGCCTCCTCCAATTTGTTGGTTTACTTTGTAGTCAGTGCGCATACCTTGATGCCATACTACGTAATGTGCGTCGTCAACGCTTTTTTCGTCAGTCGTGTATGATACATAAACAGCGTATCGACCGTTTTTGGGTATATTTGGCTTGTAGATGGCTTTGCTTGCGTCAGTATTATGTGACGTGCGCACAATTCTTGCCGTGCCTTTTTCAAAAGGATTGTAACCATCAGTTATTACATTCGTAGGCATAGCAAATCCCTGTGATGCTGCAGTTTCCCATCTATTGCCTCGATTTGTTTCGCTGTATCCTGATGCGGTGTCATCATTGTCAACAATAACCTCTTCAGTCTGCCAGTCACGTTCGCGTGGAGTGAATACGTTTGCACCAGCATTTTCAAGCATGGGGATGAGAAATGGAACAACAATCGTTTGTGTGAACATATCCTCTGTTGTGCAGAAAAGATTTGGGCGTTGCCATTTCCATCTGTTTTGTGCTACGTCATAATATCTGCCGTGGCTTGCCCATACGCTAATGCACTTTTTGTTGAGCGCATTGCTCAATGAGTATGGATGTGATATGTTTGTGACCCAGGGATTCTCATCCCAGACTATCTCGTTCCACCATCCACCGTGACGACGTTTCTTTCTCTTTTTCTCGTCTTGTTGCTGTTCCTGTGAGAGTATATTTTCAAGCGCTGTGCCCTTTGTGTAGATTCGTACGTTGTAATGCTTGTATTCTCGTGGAAGTGATTTGTGTACGTCCTTTGTTACTTTCTTATATATCTTCTTGATATTCTTCTCCGTGAACTCTTGATTTGCAAAGTCATCATCCATATATATATATATAGTCAGTGATGAATCGTCAATTTTCATTTCTTTCAGGTGCTTTTCGTATGCTTCAGCATGACACGGAGCGTAGGTACACCATGCAAAGACAAAAGTGGTGATTATGTATATGAGTCTTGTTTTCATTATCCTTTTCTCAGTGTCATATTGTAAATGACTCGGGATGTTTTCCTTTGAAATCAATATAGTATTGTTTTATATTGCGCATATCTTCTTCAATGTTGCCTGTTGGAATGAGGCTTTTTGTACACTGTATAAGTTTGCGCTCATAATCTATTCCATATAATAAAATGGGTATGCCGGCTTTCAGTGCTACATAATAAAATCCCTTTTTCCATTCAGGGTTAGCTTTGCGTGTCCCCTCGGGGGTTATACATAGTCGGAATTTTTCAGAACTGCGTGCTGATTCTGCAAGTGCGTCTGTCATACTCGTTTTCTTTTGACGAAATACAGGAATAC
Source organism: uncultured Prevotellaceae bacterium (assembly GCA_946534585.1). Classification (GTDB taxonomy): domain Bacteria; phylum Bacteroidota; class Bacteroidia; order Bacteroidales; family Bacteroidaceae; genus Prevotella. The sequence continues at coordinate 4,592 of CAMNCV010000140.1, read as the reverse complement.
CGCCTGTTTTGCGGAAGAACCAACCCAAAGGCCAGAAAAACCATTCCTTTTTCATCAGATAGTTCATGCGCATACTCTCAGCATGAGAGTATAACTGACCAATGACGAAATCCCAGTTGCTTGTGTGTGGAGCAAGGCATATTATATATTTATCAGGATGCTCTATAGTGATCTCTTTCCTCCAACCGAGACATCTATAGAGCATCCAACTGCATGTACGTTTTAACATAGATAGGATATACACCCGTTCGTTTATGAACGGTGTTCGTTTATGAATATAGGTTCTTTATTTGATCTACAATATCGTTGACATCGTTGTTGAAACTCTCGATTATGGCACAGTAGTATTTCTTTGCCGTCATTCCTGGTTCGGGGTGAGATACACGCTTGATGTAGTCGCTGTGTGTGCGGATTATAGTCTTCAGCAGACTGTCAACGTTTGCTTTGTCAGAGTTGTTGCTGTAGGTGGATGTGGCAATACATTCAGCGAATAACTCTCCACATATATAACTGATGCCACGTTTAAGTTCTCTCTTGTTTGCCATAGTTGTATTATATAATATTGTCACGTCAAAGGTAAGCATTTTTTCATAGACAAACAAACATTTAACTGCTTTTTCACACTTTTTTAGATTATTGTTAGTTTTTTTGTAACATATATCAGTATTTTTTAGTAATTTTGCATCTAAACGAATTAAAACGATAATGGCAAAAGAACTAAAAGAACTCACTAAGCGTGCTGATAATTACAGCCAGTGGTATAATGACCTTGTTGTGAAGGCTGATCTCGCAGAGCAGTCAGCTGTGCGTGGCTGTATGGTAATCAAACCATACGGTTATGCTATTTGGGAGAAAATGCAGCAGCAACTCGACAAAATGTTTAAGGAGACAGGGGCAGTTAATGCTTACTTCCCATTGCTGATACCTAAGTCTTTTCTCTCTCGTGAAGCTGAGCACGTAGAAGGTTTTGCAAAGGAATGTGCTGTTGTTACCCACTATCGTCTGAAGACGAATGATTCTGGTGACGGGGTAGTGGTAGATCCCGCAGCAAAGCTTGAAGAGGAACTGATTGTTCGTCCTACTTCCGAAACCATAATATGGAATACTTATAAGAACTGGATACACTCTTGGCGCGATTTGCCCCTGATGTGTAATCAGTGGTGTAATGTTATGCGCTGGGAGATGCGCACGCGTCCTTTCCTGCGTACTTCTGAATTCCTGTGGCAAGAGGGACACACCGCACATGCAACTCGCGAAGAAGCCGAGGCCGAAGCACAGAAGATGCTCAAGGTGTATGCTAAATTCGCTGAAGAATGGATGGCTGTACCAGTCATGCAGGGCGTGAAGAGTGAAACGGAACGCTTTGCTGGTGCTTTGGATACGTACACAATTGAGGCTATGATGCAGGATGGTAAGGCGCTGCAGTCGGGTACGTCGCATTTCCTCGGACAGAACTTTGCTAAGGCTTTCGATGTGAAATACCTTAATAAAGATAATAAGGAGGAATACGTATGGGCTACTTCTTGGGGTGTCTCTACACGACTGATTGGTGCTCTTATCATGACGCACTCTGATGATAATGGACTTGTCCTGCCTCCTCGCCTTGCTCCTTTGCAGGTTGTGGTCATTCCTATAGGTAAGGGAGAGCAACAAAACCAGATTGCTGAAAAGTTCCAGCCTGTGATAGATGCTTTGCGCGTAAAGGGTATCAGCGTGAAATATGATGATGCCGATAATAAACGCCCTGGTTTCAAATTTGCTGATTACGAACTCAAAGGAGTGCCTGTTCGTATTGTTATGGGCGGTCGTGACCTCGAAAATGGAACCGTTGAGATTATGCGACGTGACACCTTGGAAAAAGAGACCGTAAGTTTTGAAGGTCTTGTAGAGCGCATAGAAACTCTTCTTGAAGATATTCAGCAGAATATATTCAAAAAGGCTCTTGATTTTCGCAATGCTCATATCTATGAGTGTGAGAACTACGACGAGTTTAAGGAAAAAGTAAAAGACGGCGGTTTCTTCCTCTGCCATTGGGATGGTACGGCTGAGACGGAGGCTAAGATTAAGGAAGATACGCAGGCAACGATACGTTGTGTGCCGTTTGATTTCGAACAAACTCCTGGAGTAGATATGGTTACAGGCAAACCTGCAAAATGTAGAGTGTTGATTGCCAGAAGTTATTAACACTCTGTGAAAACTTGTATTATGACAAATCCTAATGACAGTACATCACGTTTCCGCGATGCTATGCGTCGTAGAAAACGTAACAAGCGCATAATGAAAACATTGCTATGGTGGACTATGGTCACTATTGCGGTGATTGTAGTGATGCTTGTTATTGTGGTTTATATGTTTGATCGTTAATATACGATATACACAAAAACTATTTTACTAACAACTTAAAATTCTTACATTATGAAAAAGTACATTGCAGAGGCTGTCGGCACGTTCGTGCTTACGTTCCTTGGTTGCGGCGCAGCAGTATCGCTTGGTTGCGGAGAGTCTAACACTGCTGCAGTGGTGGGTACTGCCATTGCCTTTGGCCTCGCTGTTGTAGCCATGGCCTACACTATTGGTGGTATATCAGGTTGCCATATCAATCCAGCCATCACGCTTGGTGTTCTCGCTTCTGGTCGTATGACCGCAAAGGATGCTTGTGGCTATTGGTGTGGTCAGATTGTCGGTGGAATTCTTGCTGGTGCTGTACTTGCTGGCATCTATGGATGTGAGTCGGGACTCGGTGCGAATGGCATAGCAGGATGTGACAACAGTGTTATGACTGCTCTCATTGTAGAAACTGTACTTACATGTCTTTTTGTTCTCGTTGTACTTGGTACTACAGACGCAAAGGTTGGTGCAGGTAATTTTGCAGGCTTGGCTATTGGTCTCTCTTTGATACTTATTCACCTCGTAGGAATACACTTTACTGGTACGTCTGTAAACCCAGCTCGTTCTCTCGGTCCAGCTATCTTTGCAGGTGGTGATTTTCTTGCAAACGTATGGGTATTCTTCGTTGGACCTCTCGTAGGTGGTGCTCTGGCCGCTTGTGTCTGGAAGTTAGTAGGTCCATGCTGCAAGTGTTCTTGCGACAATAAGTAGGTTTACTGATTCTATATTATTATATAGGTATATTTAATTTTCAATTCCTTGCAATGTTTTCAGCCGCAGGCTCTTTTGTATGAAAATGTTGCAAGGAATTTCATATTTTCATGATTTTCTTTGTTTATTTCAGAAATAATTCTTACCTTTGCCCTTGAAAGCAGTTAGTCCACGGGTTGGGCTATGTTTTCAAGACATATTGGTTTGATGCGCATACGGCAATGCTTCGTGAAAGCACCACCGCCATGACATCAAGAAAGGACGTTTACAGAATGTCTTATCCTCTGATTTCGAAAATCTGGTAAATTTTCAAAAAGTTCTTAGAAGATAGTGCAATCGGAACGTCCACGTGGGTGATTTTATATCACGATAGCCACCTTATATAGTTGTATATAATAAGGTGTTGTACTCGTATATAATATCTCATGACGTGGGCTAACTGGTTGCTTATCCTAAGAACAAGGTTTACCAGAGCCTACGAAATCAGGATAAGCGAAGAGTACAGCACCCACGTCTTTTTCATTCTAAAAATCTTTGTTAACCGCTGAGTATGGGGCGCTGCAGGCATAGAATGTTTATAATCATGAAGCACTATTACCTATCCTTCTTTATTGCCACTTTAATGAGTATGGCTTGCACTACGGCATCCGCACACGATATAGCGGTAGCAAATAGTAATGGAAAGACTATCTATTACAACTATAACAGTGATGGAAGTTCTGTTTCTGTTACATATCAGGGGAGTTACTTCAGCAGTTATTCCAATGAGTACACAGGAGATGTTGTCATTCCTGAAACCGTCACATATAATGGTAAGACTTACAATGTTACCAATATAGGTGAATACGCTTTCCGTGGCTGCAACGGCCTGACCTCGGTGACCATCCCAAACAGCGTGACAAACATCGGCTCTCAAGCGTTCTTTGGCTGCAGCGGACTGACCTCGGTAACCATCCCCAACAGCGTGACAAGCATCGGCGATGGTGCGTTCTCTTATTGTAGCGGATTGACCTCGGTGAATATCGGCAACAATGTGACCAGCATCGGCGAAAATGCGTTCTTCTATTGCAGCGGCCTGACAGAGATAAAAGTAGCCGATGGTAACAATGTATATGACTCACGCAATAATTGTAATGCTATTATAAATACTTTATCAAACACACTTATTGCAGGATGTAAAAACACTGTTATCCCCAACAGCGTGACCAGCATCGGCAATTATGCGTTCATTGGCTGCAGCGGACTGACCTCGGTAACCATCTCCAACAACGTGACCAGCATCGGCGATGGTGCGTTCTTTAGCTGCAGCGGCCTGACCTCTGTGACCATCCCCAACAACGTGACCAGCATCGGCTCTTATGCGTTCTCTTATTGTAGCGGCCTGACAGAGATAAAAGTAGCCAATGGTAACAATGTATATGACTCACGCAATAATTGTAATGCCATTATAAATACTTCATCAAACACACTTATTGCAGGATGTAAAAACACTA
>CAMNCV010000139.1 GCA_946534585.1 uncultured Prevotellaceae bacterium | reverse complement strand
TGTCTCGTTGAATGCCTCAGAAGGAGTGTGGCCGTTCTCACGGAGAACCTCATACTGAGCAAGCAACAGACCCTGGATTGCACCCATCAGCGAACCACGCTCACCAGTGAGGTCAGAAGTAGCCTCGCGCTGGAATGTTGTTTCGAAGAGATAGCCAGAGCCGATACCGATACCGAGAGCCAGTGTGCGGTCAAGAGCCTTGCCTGTAGCATCGTTGTAAACAGCGTATGAAGAGTTAAGGCCACGACCCTCGAGGAACATAGTACGCAGTGATGTACCAGAACCCTTAGGAGCAACCATGATAACGTCGATGTCCTTAGAAGGTACGCAACCTGTGCGATCAGACCATGTGATAGCGAAACCGTGAGAGAAGTAGAGAGCCTTACCAGGAGTGAGGTACTTCTGCAGTGTAGGCCATACTGACATAACGGCAGCATCAGAAAGCAGGCACATGATGATAGTACCCTTGTCGGCAGCCTCCTCGATAGAGAACAGAGTCTCACCTGGTACCCAACCGTCGTTGATAGCCTTCTCAAAGGTCTTACCCTGACGCTGGCCAACGATTACGTTGAAGCCATTGTCGCGCAGGTTGCAAGCCTGACCAGGTCCCTGTACGCCATAACCGATAACTGCGATTGTCTCATCTTTCAGAATCTCACGAGCTTTCTCAAGTGGGAATTCTTCACGTGTCATTACCTCCTCGATAACGCCACCAAAGTTCATTTTTGCCATAGTTTTTTTCTTTTGTTTATATGGATTTTTGTTTGTTATACTTTTCAAACTGCAAAGGTAATAATTTTTTTTCAAACAGACAAATAATTATCTTTCTTTCTTTGTTTTATGCTTACTCAACGACTATTTTCTTGCCGTTGATGATATAAAACCCCTTTTTAAGTCTGCTGACGACTGGTATTTTTCTACCCAGAAAGTCATATATGCCTTTTATCTCTTGAGTTTCTTCTGCTTTTGCATTACTGACTTCCGTATGGCCATTTCCACCAAGCAATTCTATCAACTGAGCAACGATACCTTTGGCATCGGTGTTTTTGTAGCCATTGAGCATGAGTTCGCAAGCCAACGACGCGTTGCTGTAGTGGTTGTGGTCAGGGAAACAAGCGATGATAGCCTGTGCAGCAGCGTCTTTTGATGCAAAATCGTTTGTAGCATAGTCATTGACATAAGCATTGAAGATAGCATCAGCATTTTTCCCGATTTCAACGAAACCGAGGTAGTTGTCGTCGTTACCATCACGCTGTGCAGCAATCTTGCGTGCGATTACATCGTATGAATCACGGCGATAACTGTCGAAGGTATTCGTTGCAGAGTTATAGCCGCCAGCGTAACCTGATACAGCACCGTGTGGCGTATAGCTATTGATTATTACCTGTGCACCAAGAACTTCTGCTGCATCAAGATAGTAATTGAAGTCGTCCTCAAAAGAATTACCCATGCCATTGGTACCCATATTGCCCAGCATTATAATGTCTCCCGGGCAGATTTCATTAAGCACGTTTGCCAATAATCCCTCCGTATAGTAAGAACTCAGATTGCGACTACCACGTCCGTTGTTGATAAATACACACAGATCGTCCAGTTCTGGATAAGCAGTGGTGTAATTATGAGATAGCGTGTAAGCCCAGGAACCATTGTTGGCAGAAGTAGAATCACCGATGTGACGCACTACACGTTTTGCACGCTTCTGGCGAGCTGGCTGTTTCGTTACGCTAATCTGTGCCACGCGAGCCACGGTTGTGGCATCTGCAGCGAAATGAAGGTCAATGATGTCGCGTGTGGCAGGAATGGTATATTCCATTGTTTCGAGTGCGGTATGTGTACCTAATGCGTAGCCAGCCAAGTCACTGTTTATATAACCCGTTATCAGTTTGCCCTGATAAGTTATGCTTACAGTGTAGAAAGCCCCCTTCTGTACCTTGAAATTAAACTGCATGTCGCCCTCAAGATAATCGTTCATGGGGTTTTCATCCGAGGCAGTGCCAGCGGCTGTAGGAGTGCCTGTTACAATACCATAGCCATTGGTTGCTGAATAAATATCATTAGTACCAACGGCAGTATAACCTTCGGCAATATCTTCGTCTGTGTTATAGCCGAAGTCAAATTTCATGCCGTGAATGTTAACACGTATATCCTTGGTAAGTGTTTCATTGTTACTGTTGGTGCTTGTGCCACGTATGATAATCTGTGCATTGTCAGCAGCAGCAGTTACCGTGAGTTTGCCAGTCTGCTCGTCAAACGAAATGGCATCTGTATTGCTGAATGTCGTTGTGCCATCCTTCTCGTATGCTTTGAGTGTCACTTTACGGTCGAGGTCGTTGCCATCGCCATCTATAGTGATAGCGACAAAAGAAACCTCTTCTGAAGCATCAGCATCAAGTGGTATAGTGATACTTGTTGTAGAACTTGTGAAGCGTATGCTCTCTGCAGAAGAAGTTAGAGTGAGTTGTTGTGTCTTAGTGTTGCCGCCGATATTTACCAGCACTGTGGCTGTGCCAGCCTCGGCAGTAACTGCAGGTGTGATGACTGCTTCATGAGAATTAGTGGCTGATGGTGTTATTGTGATATTCTCCTGCATATCGCTCTCAACGATGCTCCATGTGGCAGATTGTGTTATGTTGTAGCCATTCTGGTCTGTGAGCGTAGCGGTCAATGTGGCAGTGTCACCGTTTGGTATGGAAAGAGTAGTCTTGTCAGCCGCAAGCGTGAAGTTGTTTGCTACAGGCTGGTATGCCTCAAAAGAAGCCATATCAATAGAACCAGTATTACTGTTGTCAATACCTATGCTGAAAAATGTAGGATTGCTCGTTTCGGTCCATGCTATCAGTTCGCTTTCTGCGAGTTTATTTCCGTTGGTGTCATAAACAAGAGCGTAGCAACTTTCAGTGGTTTTGTCTATTGACAGTACCACATCGTACCAATTGCCGGTAGAGAAATTGACGACATTATCATCCTTTGTAAGTTTCGAGCCATTGAGTGATATGTTTACTCCGTCATAACTCAGAGTTACAGGATTGCTGTATCCGCTTGTGCTTGACCAGAATGGGTATTTCGATGTCAGTGTCATCGTGCCGCCGGCATTATTGAAGCGAACCTTAGAGCGGAAAATAATCTGTGTTGTGGGTGCGTCGATAGTCTTTGATAGCACGTGCGACTTCTTTTGAGTAATGGCATTGATGCGCACGAACATCGTGCCATCGCTGTCTTTTTTCAAAACGGCGGTGTGAGTATCACTGCCAGATACACACCAGCCACCGAGCATGAAGTCCTGTGAATCACCGTATGTGCTTTTAGAAATAGAATAATCAGCCAAAGCTACCGGATAGGTACTGAAATCTATAGGATAGCCTGCAAGCGGAAGAATTTGTCCGTTTGCCCTTGAGAGATTACCCAGTGCAATTACGTATTTTGAAGCTGTGACGGTGGTATCGTTATATGTTATGGTAGCAGTGAGTTTTCCATAGAAATTCATGGCCACATCACGCAAATCAAACGTAGTGCTAACCTTGCCAGTATTGTTGACCGAGAAAGAACCGTAAGAATCGCAATACTGACCGTCGTTGTCATTGATAGTCTTAAAACCTTCTATATTCCACTCTACGTTGAAGTTCGTAACCTTCTCGCTTATGTTATCTTCAGAGATTGTAGTGCCGTCGGTGCCTACTATTATCACTTTGTAAGGATTGGAGAAAGCGGTGCTGGTATTCTCGCCAAACGATAGCGTCTGTGCACCTTCAATGGTAACGTTGGCTATCTTCTCTATATAGTTAGGGTCAATGTTAAGTTTTCCCGTGCTCACGCTGATGTTGTCAATGCCATAGCAGCGGTCGGTATTATCGACGGTAGAGTTAATCTCTATCTTCGCTATGTTCTTGGCAACTGTGCCTACAGAACCATAGACCTTTGTCGTTGCGCCATTGACAGTAAATGCCATCGTAACACTGCCCTTTGCTGTAAGCGTTACGGCAATGTGAGGATTCCACCCGGATGTGGCTACATATTTCTGACCTTTTGAGCCACCTGCCCATCCGTTTGAATTTGATGTGGCAGTGTATTTACTTTGCAGAGCAAAAGCATCGTAGCTCACAAGGGAACCACCGATGCTGAAGTTCTGTACCTGACAGTTGTTAGCATTATATTCGTATGCGGCTATCTGTTCGCCATCGCTATTGAGCAACGATATTTTTGTTATGGAATTGTTGTTTCCATACCAACCATGAAAGGTATCCCATTCAGCAGTCACGGTGCCATCATCACCCGTTTGTATTCCTGTGGCGCTGATAGTACCAGCAACAGTGGCTTTACATACAGCCAGTACGTTGTCAAAGCCTTGAAGTCCTGAGGCATAGATGCTCGCCTTGCCTACTTCAAGGGTAGTCTGTGTTACACCGAAAATGTTAGTGCTGCCCTCAAAGTCTTCTGTCATTACCACCTCTGCTTTTACAGACGAAGCAAAACAGACTACAGTCAAGAGTAGCCCTAAAAAGCGTAATTTTTTCCCCATGTTTTATGTATATTTTTAGTTAGTTTTATTTGTATTCTTGTGATTAGATAGCTTTTGCAATGTAATCAGTATGCGATTACTATGTAATATGATACTGATTACATCACAATCAGTATGCGATTACAATGCAATAAGATAGCAATTACAATACTATATGTAATCCTGATGAATGCTTTGTGCCATCAGACGGTAAATCTGTCGTGTGAGGTCATTGTCTATCATGCTCTCCTGCCGTTGCATAACCCCAGTGTCGTAGCGTATCATAGGTCCGGTCTGTGCTTCACGCGGCGACATGGTGCTGACCTTGCGTGCAGTCTCTTCTATCAGTGGCAGTAGCAGTTGGAAGTCGAGACCTTCTTGTTGCATTACGCGTTCGGCAAGCCTGTAGCAGTGATTGGCAAGATTTGATGCCAACACTGCTGCAAGATGTATCTTGGCACGCCGTGAGGAATCAGCCTCAACCACAGAACGCGATATGCCCGAAGCCAATGTGCGGATATTCTCAAGCGCAGCATCGTCAGAGCCTTCAATGAACACAGGAATACCATGAAAATCGACACTGCGTCCCTTTGAGAATGTCTGCATGGGGTAGAGTACTCCACAGCGAATGTTTGTCTGTCTCAGCACATCAAGCGATACGCTGCCTGCCGTATGGAGCATGATGCCCCGTTCGCTGTCTATGTGTCTGGCTACTGACTGTGCTACGCCTGCCACGGCATCGTCTTTTACCGAGATAATATAGAAATCGGCATTGCAGATTATGTCGTCAAAGTGTGTAGTATATTGGCAACCTATTCGTTCCGCAAGTTCATGGGCATGCTCCTCAGTGCGACTAAGTACCTGCATTATCGTGTGACCAGCAGCTTTAAGGGCAACTGCCAGATGCGTAGCGAGATTGCCAGAACCGATTATTACTATTGTAGAAAGATTATTCATTACGGATAGAAGCCAAAAGCAGGCCTTTAAGTTGTAGGGTGTCGTCGTGGATTATTTCGTTATGGCAGAATGGGATAATCTTCCTTGCCATGCCACCAGTGGCTATAATCTTTGCGTCTCCCTGCAGGGTAGGGCGTATGCGGTCAATGATACCATCGATCATGGCTGCATTGCCATAGAGAATACCGCTCTGCATACATTCCAGAGTGTTGCGACCAATGATATGGTTAGGTTTTTCTATTGGCACCATGGGCAGTTGAGATGCTTTCTTACTCAATGCTTTCAGCGAGGTCTTTACACCTGGAATTATCATTCCACCGATGAACTCACGGTCGCTATTGACCACTCCTACAGTGGTTGCCGTGCCCATGTCGATAATGATAACAGGTGCTCCATGACACAATACTGCGCCTACGGCATCTGCCAATCGGTCTTTACCCAGTTGCGCTGGCGACTCTATTGACACGCTGATGACACGTTGTGCATCATCGAGCGTGAAGAAATGCGGTATAATACCCGTTATGTCGATAATAGCCTGGGCAATGTAGTCATTAACCTCTGGTACTACAGAAGATATGGTGATACCCTCAATATCGCTTATATCAATACCATATTTCTTTATGCCTGCCTTCAGTTCATAACGGAAGAAACTAACGGTTTCGTCTTTCAGTGTCTTGAAGCGCCAGGCATTAGTAATCTCACCGCAGCTGTTAGCCATGGCTATTACTATGGTGGAGTTGCCTATATCAATGAGTATATGCATATAATCAAATGTCAGTTTATAGTCTCTAACAATACAACGTTTTCCACATGCGGCGTATGTGGAAACATATCAACAGGTTGAACTTTTGTTACCCTGTAGTCAGTACTCAGCAATTGCAGATCACGTGCTTGGGTTGCTGGGTTACAACTCACATATACTATGCGCTGCGGGTGTGCGCCAAGTATTACATTGATAACGTCGGGGTGCATTCCAGCGCGTGGAGGGTCGGTGATGATGACATCAGGACGGCCATGCTCTGCTATGAATTCGTCAGTAAGAATATCCTTCATGTCGCCAGCATAGAACAGTGTATTGCTGATGCCATTCACGTCTGAATTTATCTTTGCATCCTCTATTGCTTCTGGCACATACTCTATTCCTATTACCTTGCGTGCCTTGCGCGATACGAAGTTTGCAATGGTTCCAGTTCCTGTGTATAGATCATATACGAGTTCACTACCCGTAAGACCAGCAAACTCTCGCGCTACGCAGTAGAGATGATATGCCTGCTCGGTGTTGGTTTGATAGAAAGATTTCGGCCCGACTTTGAATTTCAGGTCTTCCATAAGCAAGTATATGTGGTCATTGCCCTTGAATACCTTGATGTCCTGGTCGCCAATGGTGTCGTTGCACTTCTGGTTGTCAAGATACATGAGCGAGGTAATCTGCGGGAAGCTGTCTGCTACGTATTGCAGGAGTTCTTCTGATTTATCTTCACTTTGTCGCAGTGTTTCTGATGTGCTGTGGTCATAGTGAAACTGTACTATCACCATCCACTCGCCAGAGTTGCTGCATCTTATTATAATGTCGCGCAAGAGACCTACCTGCTGTCGAAGATCGAAGAAAGACAACTTGTGTTCTATTGCATAGTCATAGATGCTATTGCGTATCTGGTTGTGCAAATCGTCCATGAGCCAACACTTCTTGATAGGTAATATTTTGTCAAAAGCACCAGTGATGTGGAAACCTATGCCTGGTGCAAATGGTACGCCAGCCTGCAACTGCTCACGTGTAAGCCACTGTTTGTTGGCGCAACCGAAATCGAGCTTATTGCGGTATTCATACTGTTTTACTGAACCTTTTATCGGCATAAACTCAGGCAGTTCTATCTTTCCTATGCGAGTAAGCTGGTCATATACCTGTTTTTGTTTGAAAGCCAATTGTTCTTCGTAAGGCAGATTCTGCCATTTGCAACCACCACATAGTCCAAAGTGAGCACATTTCGGTTCTGTACGTTTGTCACTATATTTATGGAAACGAACGACTTCAGCCTCGGCATAGGAGTGTTTCTTGCGCTTAATCTGCAGGTCAACCACGTCGCCTGGCACACAAAATGGCACAAAGACTACAAGATCATTGATACGAACCAGACTCTTACCCTCTGCGGCAATGTCTGTTATGGTAATATTCTCCAGTATAGGATATGATTTCTTTTTTCTTGACACTTTATTTCGTTTGTGTGTGAGTTTTTATAAATAGGGTGGGGTATGTACGTTTGCTTTGTCAGAATTTGCAGGTTTTGTGTTAAAACAAAAACGAAAATTCAGCGCAAAGTTACGAAAAAGTTTTTAATTAAACGAATTTTTAAGCGCAAAATAAGAAAAGCGATTGATTTCACATAAAAATAGATTGTTTCGTTTGTTTGAATGAAGTAAATCAATTAACTTTGCGAACCGTAGAATACAAAGACTAATAACTTATTACTTACATTAAACAATGTCACAAAAAAGAGTTTACACATTCGGCAACGGACAGGCCGAGGGAAATGCGCAGATGCGCGAACAGTTAGGCGGCAAGGGCGCTAACCTTGCTGAAATGAACCTTATTGGCGTACCCGTTCCTCCGGGTTTCACTATTACAACTGACACTTGTAATGAATATTATAAGGTAGGACAGGAGAAGATAGTTGAACTGCTTCAGGACGAGGTTAACGCAGCCGTGAAACACATTGAGACACTGATGAACTGCAAATTCGGGGATGCACAGAATCCTTTGCTCGTCAGTGTACGTTCTGGTGCACGTGCCTCTATGCCAGGCATGATGGATACCATATTGAACCTTGGCTTGAATGACGAGGTTGCTGAGGGTATGGTGAAAAAGACAGGTAATCCTCACTTCGTATATGACTCTTATCGTCGTTTTGTACAGATGTATGGAGATGTGGTACTTGGCATGAAGCCAGTGAATAAGGAGGATATAGACCCATTTGAGAAGATTATAGAGCAGGTGAAGAAGGAGCAGGGCGTGGAACTGGACAAGGACCTCTCTGTTGAGTCTCTGCAGAAACTAGTGGCTCTGTTTAAGGCTGCCATCAAGGAGCAGACTGGCTCTGATTTCCCGGAGAACCCTATCACACAGCTGTGGGGCGCTATATGTGCTGTTTTCCGTAGTTGGATGAACGAGCGCGCCATCCTGTATCGTAAGATGGAGGGAATACCTGACGAGTGGGGTACTGCTGTGTCTGTGATGGCAATGGTGTTCGGTAACATGGGCGATACATCAGCCACTGGCGTATGCTTCTCACGCGATGCCGGCAACGGCGAGAACCTCTTTAACGGTGAGTATCTGGTTAATGCCCAGGGCGAGGACGTGGTAGCAGGCATACGTACACCACAGCAGATAACGAAGATTGGTTCGCAGCGTTGGGCTGAGCGTGCCGGTATCTCTGAGGAGGAGCGTGTGGCTAAGTATCCTTCTATGGAGGAGGCTATGCCAGAGATATATAAGGAGTTGGATGCACTGCAAGATAAACTGGAGCATCACTACCACGATATGCAGGATATGGAGTTCACCGTACAGGAAGGCAAGCTGTGGTTCCTGCAGACGCGTAACGGAAAGCGTACCGGTACGGCGATGGTTAAGATTGCCATGGACCTGATAAAGGAGGGACTCATTGATGAGAAAACAGCCATCATGCGTTGTGAGCCGCAGAAACTTGATGAACTGCTCCACCCTGTATTTGACAAATTTGCTCTGTCAAAGGCAAAGGTGATAACACAGGGTTTGCCGGCATCTCCAGGTGCTGCATGCGGACAGATTGTGTTCCATGCCGATGATGCACAGGAGTGGCACGCTAACGGCCATAAGGTTATCATGGTGCGTATAGAGACAAGTCCTGAAGACCTCGCTGGTATGGCAAGTGCAGAGGGCATACTCACCGCCCGTGGTGGCATGACGTCACACGCTGCCGTCGTGGCTCGTGGTATGGGTAAATGCTGCGTCAGTGGTGCTGGTGCGATTAACGTAGATTACAAGGCTAAGACCGTGGAGATTGACGGTGTGGTATATAAGGAAGGAGACTATATCTCCCTGAACGGCTCTACTGGTCAGGTATATGCAGGCGAGGTTCCGACAAAGGCTGCCGAACTGAGTGGTGACTTCAAGGCGCTAATGGACCTCTGTGACAAATATACCAAGATGGAGGTGCGCACAAATGCCGACACACCGCATGATGCAGAGGTGGCACGTGCCTTTGGTGCTAAGGGAATCGGACTGACACGTACTGAGCACATGTTCTTTGACGACCAGAAAATTGTTGCCATGCGTGAGATGATACTTGCTGACAGTGTAGAGGGTAGGGAGAAGGCTCTTGCGAAGTTGTTGCCTTATCAGAAGGCTGATTTCTATGGAATACTCAAGGCTATGGATGGACTGCATGTCAACATACGTCTGCTTGACCCGCCATTGCATGAGTTCGTACCACACGATGCTGCCGGACAGGAGACGATGGCAAAGGAGATGGGCGTAGCCGTTGACGAGATACGCCGCCGTGTGGAGTCATTGGCAGAGAATAACCCGATGCTGGGACATCGTGGTTGCCGACTGGGTATCACGTTCCCTGAGATTACAGCCATGCAGACACGTGCCATACTTGGTGCAGCATGTCAGCTGAAGAAAGAAGGCTATGACCCACATCCGGAAATCATGGTGCCGCTCATAGGTTCTATCAATGAGTTGAAGCAGCAGAAAGAGATCATTAAGAAAACATCAGAGGAGGTCTTTGCCGAAGAAGGTGTAAGCCTTGAGTTTGAGATAGGTACGATGATAGAGATACCACGTGCCGCCCTGACAGCTGCACAGATAGCTACAGAGGCAGAGTACTTCTCATTTGGTACCAATGACTTGACGCAGATGACCTTCGGTTACTCTCGTGATGACATAGCTTCATTCCTGCCAGCATATCTTGACAAGAAGATATTGAAGGTAGATCCATTCCAGGTACTTGACCAGGAAGGTGTAGGTCAGTTGATAGAGATGGCGGTGAAGAACGGTCGTGCCGTTCGTCCTACTCTCCGCACCGGCATCTGTGGCGAGCATGGC
>CAMNCV010000138.1 GCA_946534585.1 uncultured Prevotellaceae bacterium | reverse complement strand
CGATTTTGATTTGCTTCGTCGTGAGTTTGCCAAGAGCAAGGAGAAGAACCTTGTTCTGAAGGACATACAGGAATTGCTACAGGAGCGTATTGCTCAGATGTTAGCACAGAACCCTTCGCGCATCAACTTCTACGAGAGGTATCAGGAAATCATTCACGACTATAACCAGGAACAGAACCGCGCAACTATAGAGAAAACCTTCGAAGAACTGATGAAACTCTCCCACGATCTGACCGAGGAAGAAAAACGCTACATTCGAGAAGGCTTTGAGAATGATGAGCAGCTTTCCATGTATGATGTACTGATGAAAGACAACCTTTCAAAGGAAGACATCAAGAAGTTAAAGACTGTAGCCAAGGAATTACTAGAGAAAATAAAGGCCCAACTGGCCACGATGGATCATCCGTTCGACAAGCAAGAAACCAGGGCGTCTATAATCATAACCATTCGTGACATTCTCTGGAAAGAACTTCCCGAGAGCTATTCTGACGAAAGCATCAACTACTACCGCGATGCTGTATATAACTACGTCAGTCAGCATTATGGAAGTGTGGCATAAGAGTGAAACGACCATCATACTACATAGCTCACTACATAGTATGATTTGGAAAAGCGTGTACTTTTTTATAACTTTGCAACAGCAATAAAACAAGCAGGTAGGACGCTTAGTGAAAAAATGTTACATAAATTGCAAGTTTGGATTTTTATTTGTAACTTTGCATTTAAAACAGGAATAATACACATATATATAATGGTAAGACTAATAATATTTGTCATATCACTGTTTTGCGTTGCCGACATCAATGCCCGCACGCTGTCACTTGACTCCTGTAGGGCTATGGCATTGCGCTCCAACAAACAGATGAGCATAGCGAGAGTGAAAAAAGACGTGGCAGAGCAGACACGCCGTGCTGCTCGCACGAAATATCTGCCACACATTGATGTCACAGGCAGCTACACGTATACCTCGCGTGAAATCTCTCTACTCAATGATGAGCAGAAAGCCCTCTTCGCAAATATGGGTACCGCAGGGATGCAACAGTTTGGAGGAATGAGCCAACAAATGCAGCAAGCCTTTGGACAAGCCATGCAACAGCATCTCACCGGCATGGTGCAGCAAGGTCAGCTTACTCCTGCCGAAGCACAGAAGTTAGGAGCGTTCGGCCAAACTCTGGGAAGTGCCATGGGACAACTGACACAGGGCATGATGCCAGGACTGGAGCAAGCAATAAACCAGATGGGTGAAAAGATAGTGGAAGCCTTCCACACCAACACCCACCATATCTTCACAGCCTCGGCCATGCTTACGCAACCGATATTCATGGGCGGAGCAATCACCGCAGCAAACAACATGGCAGACATTGCCGAGCGCATGGCCTCCACGAAAATCAATGCAAAGCAGAATGACGTGCTGTATGACATTGACAACGCATACTGGACTGTCGTTTCACTGCGCCATAAGCAAAAGTTGGCAGAGGCTTATCTCAAATTGGTCAAAAAACTCGACCACGACATTGACAAGATGATAGAGAACGGCGTGGCTACACGAGCCGACGGACTTAGGGTTGACGTAGCGGTAAACGAGGCAGATATGACGAAATCAAAGGTTGACAATGGTTTATCTTTGGCGCGTATGTACCTTTGCCAGTTATGCGGATTAGACCTTGACTCTGACATTACACTTGAAGATGAGGGCGATGGAGAAATCAACGCAGAAATACTGATTGAGAAAGAACAATCACAGAGCGAGATTCAGGAAAAACTTCAACAGAACCGTCCAGAACTGCAACTGCTACAAGATGCCGTGGAACTGTCGAAGGAACAGACACGACTCGTACGCGCTGGACACATGCCGCAGGTAGCTCTGATGGGTGGCGTAGTATTTACGAACCCAAGCATATTTAATGGCTTCGAACGTAAGTTTAAGGGAATGTTCAATGTAGGCATAATGGTACGTATGCCCGTACTTGACTGGGGCGAAACGATGTATAAAATAAGAGCATCGAAAAGTTCTACGACAATGGCACAGTTAGCTTATGATGAAGCACAGGAAATGATGCAGTTGCAAGTAAGCCAATGTAATTTCCGCGTACGCGAAGCAAACAAAAACCTCATAACGGCACGCAAGAACATCAACAGTGCAGAAGAGAACCTACGCTGTGCCACACTTGGATTTAAAGAGGGAGTAATGCAAACCTCTGACGTCATGGCTGCACAGACAGCATGGCTACAGGCCCAAACACAGAAGATTGACGCAGAGATTGACGTAAAGATAAGCGAAACAGCTCTGAAGAAAGCTCTTGGAGAGATGTGACGGATAGAATAAAATAGTTATAGTTAAGACAAACGACAACGAAGATATGAACGAAAGACAACAACATAGAAGCGTAATGATAGCCTTGGCTGTTTTTGCATTGGTAGTTATTATCGTAGGAGCAATAGGCTATTTCACAATCGGCAATGAGGAGGAAATCATTCAAGGACAGATTGACGTAGAGGAGTACCGCGTATCAAGCAAAGTGCCTTCGCGCATACTCGAACTAAGAGTAAAGGAAGGTGACTACGTACATGTGGGAGACACGCTGGCTATACTCGACGCACCAGAGGTAGAAGCCAAGGCTATGCAGGCAGAGAGTGCAGAGAGCGCCGCTGCTGCCATGAGCAATTTGGCAAAGGCTGGCGCGCGCAAAGAGCAGATACAGGCAGCCTATGAACTGTGGCAGCAAGCCAAGGCTGGGCTTGAAATAAACAAGAAATCATACGAGCGTGTACAGCGGCTGTATGACGAAGGAGTACTCAGCGAACAGAAACGTGATGAGGCATACGCTGGCTATAAAGCCTTTGAGGCGCAGGAAAAAGCTGCGAAGAGTCAGTATGACATGGCAGTAAACGGTGCTCGCACCGAGGAAAAAGCCGCTGCGGCTGCACAAGTAAACCGTGCGAAAGGTGCCGTAGAGGAAGTATCGTCATATATGCGAGAAACCGTACAGACAGCACAGATGGAAGGCGAGGTATCCACGATTTATCCAAAAGTGGGTGAACTCATCGGAAGCGGTAGTCCTATTATGACTATCAGCCTTATGAACGAGGTGTGGGGTACGTTCAACTTCCGCGAAGACCAGTTGGCGGGATTGAAGAAAGGCGATACGTTCAAAGCTTTTCTGCCTGCATTCAATCAGGAGGTAGAGATGAAGGTAACATCAATAAAAGACCAAGGCAGCTATGCTACATGGAAGGCAACGAAGTCTAACGGTCAGTATGACATGAAAACCTTTGAGGTAAAGGCTCGTCCAGTTAAGAAATTTGAGGGCCTGCGCCCTGGTATGTCAGTGATTATCAAAAAGTGATATGCTAAATCTGTTGCGCCGCGAAATAGGCATTATATTTCACCACCCAATATATATAATATGTATGGTGATATTGCCATTGTTCATCACGATATTCTTTACTTCGCTGATGAACGAAGGGCAACCTGTAGAGATGCCTATAGGGGTTGTTGACCTTGACAACACTTCTACCACGCGAAAGCTGACACGAATGATTGATGGTTTTCAGTCATCTAAGGTCGTGGCGCATTATCAATCAGCCGAAGCCGCACGCAAAGCTATACAGAGAAACGAAGTATATGGCTTTGTGCTGTTTCCCAAGGACATGACAGCGCAACTCATTGCCATGCGCCAGCCACGTATGTCAATATACTACAGCAACACATCACTTACGGCAGGCTCTCTGCTTTATAAAGAGATGAAGACTATGTGTATGTTGGCATCAGCAGCCGTGGGACAATCAACTATGCAAGCAAAAGGATATACACCAGAACAGACGATGGCCTTTCTGCAACCTATAGCCCTTGATACGCATACGATAGGAAACCCATGGATAAGCTACAACATTTACCTCAGTTCGATGTTTATACCAGCATCGTTGTTGTTATTCGTATTTCTGATGACTACTTATTC
Organism: uncultured Prevotellaceae bacterium; assembly: GCA_946534585.1. Lineage (GTDB taxonomy): Bacteria > Bacteroidota > Bacteroidia > Bacteroidales > Bacteroidaceae > Prevotella. Next base: position 45,178 of record CAMNCV010000138.1, on the reverse strand, counting down.
GCTCGGTACGGAGATTAAGTTCGGCACACATAAAGAATGGCTCGCTATGGCTAACGGCGATATATGGCTTGCTATTTTTTCTAAACTTCTGCCACACACGATAATATTCCTACTCGTGATGTACACATCAATGACTTATATGTTCGGAGCACTACATTTCCCTGCCCCTGGAGGCATCGGAATGTTACTATTGCTTGGTTTCCTAAGCATAATAGCAGCTCAAGGATTTGCCATATTCATCTTCGGACTGATACCATCGCTGCGTATGTCTATGAGCATTTGCTCATTGTGGGGAGTATTGAGTTTTTCAATGGTGGGCAGTGCTTTCCCCGTGTTTGCAATGGATGCACCGCTACAATCGCTTGCATGGCTATTCCCTATGCGCCACTATTATATTATATATCAGTTATGCGTGTTTAATACTTATCCGCTGACAGACGTGTTACCACACGTGCTGGCACTCATCTGCTTTGCATTCCTGCCACTTCTCGTAATAAGAAGGATTAAACATTCATTCATCAATTACGGTTACGTAGCATAAGATTATGACAATAGAGATAGATAATGATTCTGGTTTCTGCTTTGGAGTAACCACGGCAATAGAGAAGGCAGAAGAGACACTGAGGTCTGGGCAAAGACTCAGTTGTCTTGGAGATATCGTACACAATGGCATGGAATGTGAACGTCTTAACTCAATGGGACTGAAGACTATTGAGCATGATGACTTTGCGCGCCTGCATGATGCAACGGTATTGTTGCGCGCTCATGGCGAACCACCCAGCACTTATGAAACTGCGCAACGAAATAACATAACCCTGATTGATGCCACTTGTCCTGTAGTGCTGGCTCTGCAGAAACGTATAAAGCGAAAGTTTGAAGCTACACGTAATGATGAACGCCAGAGTGACATCGTGATATTTGGAAAGAATGGTCACGCCGAAGTACTCGGACTTGTAGGACAGACCGAGGGCAAGGCCATTGTCATAGAACATTTCGAAGATGTAAAAAAACTGGACTTCTCACATAACATTTACCTATACTCGCAAACCACAAAATCGCTTGACGAGTTTCACCGTATCATAGAATATTGTAAGGAACATATATCCAAGGAAGCTACCTTCCAGTCGTTTGACACCATTTGTCGTTCTGTAGCCAATCGTATGCCTAACATCTGCGAATTTGCTGAGAAACATGAGCTTATACTCTTCGTATGCGGTAGGAAAAGTAGTAACGGCAAGGTTCTCTACAATGCCTGCCGTGAGCATAATTCCAACACATATCTTATAGAAGGACCAGACGAAATACAGTCAAAATGGCTCACAGGCATTGAGAGTGTAGGAATATGCGGAGCAACAAGTACTCCGAAATGGTTGATGGAACAATGTAAAGAAAGAATAGAACGAATATGAAAAAAATAACGATAGCGATAGATGGCCATAGCAGTTGTGGCAAGAGTACCATGGCGAAAGCTCTGGCAAAAAAGGTGGGATATATATATGTAGATACAGGTGCTATGTACCGAGCCGTGACGCTATATTGTATGCGTAACGGACTAATATCAGAAGACGGCAATGTGCAGACAGAACAACTTCTCGAAGCAATGCCAAAAATAAAAGTATCTTTTCGTCTTAACGAAACTGCTGGCAAGCCTGATACTTATCTTAACGGAGAGCGAGTGGAAGACATCATACGATCCATTGAAGTATCAAACAACGTCAGTAAGATTGCCGCCATACCATTCGTACGCGAGGCAATGGTTGACCAGCAGCGTGAAATGGGAAGAGAGAAAGGAGTCGTTATGGATGGGCGTGATATCGGCACGACGGTATTCCCCGATGCCGAACTGAAAATTTTTGTCACAGCCTCGGCAGAGGTACGCGCTCAGCGACGTTATGACGAGTTGCAACAGAAGGGAATGCCAGCAGACTATGAAGATATATTGAAGAACGTGCAGGAGCGCGATTATATTGACTCTCATCGCGAGGTATCACCACTGCGCAAGGCTCCTGACGCACTATTGCTCGACAACAGCCACATGACGATAGAGGAGCAGGACGAGTGGCTGATAAATCAATTCAAGAATAAAGCAGAAGGTTGAAGGATGAAATATTAACACAACATGCTCACACAACTATGCAAAGCGACAAAACACCTATAAACCTTCATCCATCAACCTACAACCATCAACAGAAATGACCGTTTGTATAGCAGAGAAACCGAGTGTGGCGCGTGACATAGCAAAGGTGCTTGGCGCCAACAATACAAAGAATGGATACATAGAAGGCAACGGTTACCAGGTGACTTGGACTTACGGCCACTTGTGTACGTTGAAAGAACCCAACGACTATTCCGATATGTGGAAACATTGGTCGTTGGGCGCACTGCCTATGATACCACAGCGTTTTGGCATAAAACTGATAGAACAAGAACATATCGTAAAGCAGTTCGCTATTGTAGAACAATTATTTAAGAATGCAGACAGTATCATCAACTGCGGCGATGCCGGTCAGGAGGGAGAACTCATACAACGCTGGGTAATGCAGAAAGCAGGAGTGCATTGCCCGGTAAAGCGATTGTGGATTTCGTCGTTGACTGAGGATTCTATTAAGGAAGGCTTCAATACATTGAAAGACCAGCAAGAATACGACCCCCTGTATATGGCTGGTCTGTCTCGTGCCATAGGAGATTGGCTGCTCGGAATGAATGCAACCCGCCTATATACAATCAAGTATCGAGACAACCGACAACGTGGCAAAGATGGCGGTAACGTCTTGTCTATAGGTCGTGTGCAGACACCTACACTCGCTATGATTGTAAACAGACAAAAGGAAATTAAAGAATTCAAGCCAGAGCCTTACTGGGTGCTGTCAACAATCTATCGCAATACACTCTTTACTGCCACAAAAGGGAAATATATGAAGAAAGAGGAAGGAGAGGCTGCATTCGAGGAAATTAAAGACAAGGAGTTTGAAGTAACAGGGGTAACAAAGAAAAACGGCAAGGAAGCTCCGCCACAGCTTTTCGACCTTACGACATTACAGGTTGAGTGTAACAAAAAGTACGGTTATACGGCAGAGATGACACTCAATATCATTCAGTCGCTATATGAAAAAAAGGTCACGACATACCCTCGTGTTGACACACAATACCTTACTGACGACATATACAAGAAATGCCCACAGACGCTCAATGGAGTTTTCAAGGTACAGTTTTCTGGTGAGCGTCCCTATGCTGATTTGGTACGTGCCATTGGAGGCAAGACACTGAAGAAGAGCAAGAAAGTGTTTGACAACTCAAAGGTTACTGACCACCATGCAATCATACCTACTGGCATAGTACCGGCAGGGCTTACTGACATAGAACGCAATGTATATGACTTAGTCACCAGACGCTTTATAGCAGTGTTCTATCCCGACTGTCAGTTCTCTACAACTACCGTAGAGGGCAAGGCTGGTGATGTAAAATTCAAGGTTACGGGCAAGGAAATACTCGAGCCTGGCTATCGTACTGTGTTTGAAAAGGCAAAAAACACTGCACAGCAAGGGAGTGAAGAAGGAGAAAAGAAGGATGCTGACGAAGAAAAAACACTGCCAACATTCGTCAAGGGTGAGACGGGCTCTCACCAACCTACGCTTACGGAGAAGCTGACCACGCCACCAGCATATTATACAGAGGCTACGCTGTTACGAGCAATGGAGACGGCAGGCAAGTTTGTTGACAATGAGGAATTGCGTGCTGCAATGAAAGAGAACGGCATCGGCCGTCCGTCTTCTCGTGCCAACATTATTGAGACGTTATTCCGACGTCACTACATAAAGCGCGAGCGCAAACGTATTGTTGCCACTCCTACGGGCATTGCCTTGGTAAATATAATACAGGAGGAACTGCTAAAGTCACCTGAACTTACTGGTATCTGGGAAAAGAAACTACGTGACATAGAGCACAAGAAATATGATGCCGGCACCTTCATCAATGAACTGAAACAACAGATTACAGACATAGTAAACCATGTACTTGCCGACAGTTCTAACCGAAAAATAGAGATTATTGAGCAATAAAAAGCGTACCATGGTTGACGTTTATCAAGAATAAAGCAATAAAAACGCATTTTTGTGTTAAAAGTTTTCGTAGAATGTTACAAACGATATAATTTTGCACTCAGAAACAAAACACAGTATTCAGGATACTATTACGGTGGTAATTAATAGAACCCACCTTAAAAGTGATAAACAATTTATTATTAATCAAAAAGTGATAAACAAAAGTATTATGAAAAAGATTTTTATGATCGCAGTGATGGCTGTAGCAGCTGTATCTGCAAACGCACAGTGGTACATCGGTGGTCAGCTCGGCCTTGATTTCAACAAGAAAAACAAGGATGCTGACTCTCAGATGACTTTCTCTATCGCTCCTGAGGTAGGCTACAACATCAACGAGAACTGGGCAATCGGTGCGCAGGTAGGTTTCTCTATGGCTAACAAACTCAAGAGTGACGGTAAGGCTATATATGACGCAGATGGCAGTGTAGTAGCCTATGAGGGAAAGACTTATGACAATACAGGCACGTCATTCTTCATCGCTCCTTACGCTCGCTACACTTTCGCCAAGAGTGGCAACGTGTCATTCTTCATTGACGGTGGAGTAGGCTTCCATATTGCCAACTATGACATAGACGATCCTTATGAGAAGTATGAGAAGAGTGGTTCTATCTTCCACATCGGTCTTCGTCCTGGTATTGCCTTCAAGGCTTCTGACAAGGTTAGCTTCGTTGCTACAACTGGCTACCTCGGCTACATGAAGAAGAGTGATGATGTCTATAATGGCGCTTCAAGATTTGGTCTGAACGTAAACGGAAACGCACTTCAGTTCGGTTTCTACTACAACTTCTAATCTCATAGCCAGAGACATAAAAAACAGAATACAGGCCTGCGAGCAGAAATGCCCGCAGGCTTTTTCGTTTTTATCTGTTAAATCATTTGGCGTTTTCAAGAAAAAAGTGTAATTTTGCAAAAACAAAACTAAACAGAGCGACAACAATAACAATGATTACTAAAAAAAGCATAGCAGCACTCGCTGTTGCTACACTAACGATTAACGCCAACGCCGACAACATTCCTGCATTCCCTGGCGCAGAGGGTTTTGCACGCTACACCACCACTGGAGGTAGAAAGGCTACTACTACGGCTCGCATATACCACGTCACTCGACTGGCTGATGACACAAACACCGGCTCGTTGCGCTGGGCGGTGAACAAAACGAAAAACAACGGCGGCACCATAGTGTTTGACGTCAGCGGATACATCGACCTGACAAAGGATTTGCCCATATATAGCAATACTACCATAGCCGGACAGACAGCACCAGGCGAAGGCATCACGATACGTTACTTCACGGTGTCGTTCACTGGTTGCGACAACGTAATAGTACGCTTCATACGTTTCCGCCGCTCGCAGATTAAGAACATCAACGACGGTGCCGATGCAGCATGGGGACGTCAGCATAAGAACATAATCCTTGATCATTGTTCTTTCTCTTGGTCTATTGATGAATTGGCGTCGTTCTATGACAATCAGAACTTCACCCTGCAATGGTGTATGCTGGGAGAGGCACTGCGCAACCCTGGTCATTCGAAAGGCGAACACTCATACGGTGGTATCTGGGGAGGCAAGGGAGCATCGTTCCACCACAATATGCTCTGCCACATGCAGAACCGCGTGCCACGCTTCAATGGTGCACGCTATGACTACACTGGTAATCTTGATACCAACTTATATGAGAACACGTTGCAGGCCGAGCAGGTTGACTTCCGCAACTGCGTGATGTACAACTGGGGTTCTGGCGGATGCTACGGCGGTCCAGGAGGCGGCTACATCAATATTGTAAACAACTACTACAAGGGTGGTCCTGCTACGTCGTTTCCTACGGTAGTGACCACTATGAGCGTGGCTAACAGTACCTCGTCGAAAGACAACACAAAATACTGGGGCTACTACTCACGCTACTACATCAACGGCAACTACGTCAAGGCAGCAAGCAGCCCGGAAAACTACGATTGGAAGGGCGTAAAGTACGATAGCGGACTGAAGACGAAGAACGGCAAATACTATTGTCCCGACCCTAACCACTACTATGGTTCAAAAGTAGAATATACGACCATCGACGGCACCGACTGCGTCTGCATGAACCTTGATGCACCGATAGAGCATGGTGACGTGACGACCCACTCAGCACAGCAGGCCTACGATAAAGTGCTGCAATATGCCGGAGCATCACTCACGCGCGATGCCATCGACGACCGCTACGTAGAAGAAACAAAGACCGGCACTACAACATATACAGGCACGGCAACAGTAGCTGGCGATGGTTCGCCAATCACTCCACTGCCTGGTATCATCGACTTTATCAATAACCCTACAGGCACTGCAGACAGCAAGCTCGTGTCATACCCCGAACTGGTAAGCGAGAGCCGTCCATCAAACTGGGATACAGACAAGGACGGTATGCCTGACGCATGGGAGGATGCCAACGGTCTTAACAAGAACAGTGCGAGCGATGCCGTGACATACACTCTCGACTCAAAAGGATGGTACACCAACCTTGAGGTTTACCTCAACAGCATCGTAGAGGACATAGTAAAAGGCGGCAATGCCGACGCACAGACTGCTGTTGACGAGTACTATCCCGTGCTCCCATCTGCTGATGCCATACAGACGGCGAAGGCACAGTCATCAGCAATAAGCAAGGTAGAGTACTTCACACTCGACGGCATCAAGCTCAACGAGCCACAGAATGGCATAAGCCTGCGTCGCATAACATACAGTGACGGCACAATAACAACTGATAAGGTTATTAAGAAATAAATACTTAGACATGGAGAACTTAGATTGGGGTAACCTTGGTTTTGGTTACCGAAAGACTAATTACAACGTTCGTTGCTACTATCGCAACGGCAAGTGGGGTGAAATAGAAGTTTCATCCGAAGAGACCATCCCTATGCACATGGCTGCCACCTGCCTACACTACGGCCAGGAGGCTTTCGAGGGACTGAAAGCATACCGCTGCCCTGACGGCAAGGTGCGCGTGTTCCGTACCGACGAGAACGCAGCACGCCTGCAGTCAACATGCCGCGGCATACTGATGCCTGAGCTTCCAACGGAGAAGTTCAATGAGATGGTCGATAAGGTAATACGCCTCAATCAGGAGTTCATTCCACCATACGAAAGCGGTGCGACGCTCTATGTACGCCCATTGCTCATCGGTACATCGGCGCAGGTAGGCGTACATCCTGCAACGGAATACCTATTCCTCATCTTCGTTACACCAGTAGGTCCGTACTTCAAGGGCGGCTTCTTCGCCAACCCATACGTCATCATACGCGACCACGACCGCTCGGCTCCGCTCGGCACAGGTATATACAAGGTAGGTGGCAACTACGCTGCTTCGCTGCAGGCCAACAAGAAGGCGCACGATCTCGGCTATGCCTGCGAGTTCTATCTCGATGCTAAAGAGAAGAAATACATCGACGAGGCTGGCGCAGCCAACTTCTTCGGCATCAAGAACAATACATACATCACTCCTAAGTCAACCAGCATACTGCCATCAATCACTAACAAGTCGCTGATACAGTTGGCAGAAGACCTCGGCATGAAGGTAGAGCGTCGTCAGATTCCAGAAGAAGAACTGGAAACATTCGAGGAGGCTGGCGCTTGCGGCACGGCTGCTGTCATCTCGCCAATCTCAAAGATTGTGGATATAGAGACAGGCAAGGAGTACAACTTTGGCGACAAGCCAGGTCCATGGTCAGAGAAACTCTTCAAGAAACTGCGTGACATTCAGTACGGCATTGAGCCTGATACTCACGGCTGGACACGCGTAGTGATAGAATAAGGATTGAAGGCTTGAAAAACTGAAAATAAGGAAAAGAGTTGAAAGATTGGCATAAAAACATTGATAATGCCTTTTCTTTCAACTCTTTTTCTGTTTCTATTGTTTGTACAAATCTTCTATTTCCCCATTTCCCCATCGCTCAATTTCTCTGCATCAACAGGATACATCACCCGGGCATGGTTAGTGCGTATGAGTTGACGGTCAATACGCTGTCCCGTCATACGGTCGATGACATCGCGGTAAACACGCCCGTTGCGGTAAACAGCATCTGCTTCCTTAGAGAAATGCTCGTCCTCAACATATATATGGTAGCTACGCTCCTGTGGCATTACGGCACGCAGTTCACCACACAGGTATTCTCCATTAACACTGATGCGCAGCTGGTACGTATTGTCAGTATCATTGCGTACGCGGTAATCCAGATAATTATAGGATATGCTTGTGCCCGTGCCGAAAGGTATCTGGCGGCCATGGTCGGGGAAAAGGTCAAGTCCGTCGTGGTGATGATGCTCGGTGATAGTCAGTTCGCTGTGTAGAACCATCCAGTGAATAAGGTTAGACAACTGACACAATCCCCCACCGATGCCACTGTCAGGCTTACCCTTTGCTATGGTCAGCCCCTCCTTGTAACCACGCCGAGCCGTTGTGCGTCCTACGAGTTTCCATACGGAGAATGTCTCCCCCGGGCGTATAACGATACCATCTATATGCTTTACGGCAAGCGCAAGATTTACAGCCTTATTCTCTTGCAGTTGCATATTCACGTTACCCAGTCGCCGGCGTATCAACGAGTTGTGGCGATATACCACTACAGGAAGCGGCTCAGTGGTGCGTTCACGCGCAAACTTGACCCGAGCAGCGTAATCGCTCAGATGTCGTTTCAGTATTTCCTTCTCCATCGACAGGCGATAGGTAAAGGGGCAAATCTCACAAAATAACGGTCTTTTCATCAGTAAATAAAAATAGAATTTAGTTTCAGATAGTATATATTCAGCTACTGGCAATAAAACAATAGCACACTAATCCTGGTATTCTTTCATTAGTTTTTCAAGTTCATCCACTGCACTTGCTATATCAGCGGGGAAACTGCCGTGTTCGCGCAGAAACCCTGCCCTACCCTTACTGATAATCTGCAGCAGTCGGCTACTCATGCAGTCGGCATAGGCAGCAACAGCCATCTCAATGTCGTCACGTTGCCATTCGAGCGTGGAATATTGGTATATGCGCTGCTTTTGGTGCAGGAAAGCATAAGCGGTCTCTATGCAGTCTTTGGTAATCATAGGGCAGTATCGTAGCCAATCGGACGGAATTGTTTCTGAGACTCACTGAATACGTAGCCGTATTGCGCGAGATAGTCCTTCACTTCCTGCGCTTCGCGGTTGAAACTGTAGCAGAGTGACTCAAGCGTATCAAACTCCTCGTCACGCAACAGCATATTTACGCTCGACACGAGAATTGCGGGGTCTTTGGGTAAGAAATCCATATCTTTTCAAGTAACTGACAGTCATCTATTCGTAAAAGCTATGCGATTAGGCTGTAAAAGCTATCTGATTACACTGTAAAAGCATAGCGATTACACTGTAAAAGCTATGCGTTTACATCGCAATCGCTATCAGATTGCGGAGCGCGGAACAAACTAAAATTCACACTGCCGTAGGCACGATGCTCAACAAACTGCGGATGCTGTGAGAAATCGTTCTGTTTCCCATGCTCAAACACGAGCAATCCGCCTGGCGAGAGCAATGGCAACGCCTTGTCAGGAATAGTTTCCAAGGTAGGCAAGGCATACGGCGGGTCGGCAAAAATGACATCGAACTGTCTGCGGCAAGACTTCAAGAAGCGGAACACATCGCCGCGAACGAGCGTATGGTTGTCAACACCGAGTTTCTCAACACATTGCGATATGAAGCGTGCGTGGTCGCGGTCAAGTTCCACGCTGACAACATCCTTGCATCCGCGCGACAGCAATTCGAGCGAAATACTGCCCGTGCCGGCAAAGAGGTCAAGCGCACTGACCTCGTCGAAGTCGGTGTAGCCCATCATCACGTTGAAAATATTCTCCTTTGCGAAATCCGTAGTTGGGCGTGCCTTAAACGAGCGTGGTACTTCAAAGTGCCTGCCCTTGTATTGTCCTGTTATAATCCGCATAGCATCATATCGAAAGGCATATCCTCAATCTGCGACAAAGGCGAGCGGTTGAGGTCAGCCGAAGGGTTGATATCGTAAATCTGTGAGATATAAGTGCCGAGGCGTCCGCGTAGCCATTGCTCGTGTGGCATCTCGCCAATGACGTGAAGCGAGTCGTCTTCCTGACTCATGCCGAGCTGTTTCCATACGAAGAGTATGTAATAGAGAGCATCATGGGCATGGGCTGCCTCAAAGGTGTTGGCGAAGCGCACGCAGTGTTTCTCAAAGGAACAAACTGTCACCAACTTGTCGTGGAAATAGGCAAAGAGTTTGCGTCGCTGCCCCGCCTGGTAATAACGATTATACAGATGTTGCCAAACGGGTACTACCACGTTCTTCACCTCCACCTCATCGCAGTTGTCACCAGCCACCATACGCAGGTCACTGTTTACGGAGAATATGCCCACAGCATCGAGTTCGTCAATCTCGCACGTCAGTTTCTCCTCGCCCTTATGGCCCGTTATCACGCTGCTGAATATCGTCTCTGCCGCCATCTCGTCAGTTTCCTGCCACTCATCAGAAGGTATCAGCACCACTGGCGTAGGCACCATTAGTATAGCTCGCTTAGCCCCTCCGCTGAGATAGGGCTGCTCTTTGAAGGCTTCACGTAAGTTGGCAGCCATCGACATACCGCTCTTCACGGCGTATGGATGGTATGCAGTCTCTCCTGCATTATTGCTTACGAGAAACGACAGCGTGCCTTGTCCGGCACGTATCACTATGGTTCTATCTGGTCTGTCCATCATCATTGGTTCTTTTCAGAATGCAAAGTTACTGTTTTTTTTTGAATGTTACAAGTTTTCCTGCTGTTGTTTTTCGGGCAACTGCATGAGCCACAGTCCGCCATAAGTCAGCAAGCCATTGATTAGCAGAAGTTCATAACCGAACGAATAATCCGTAAGAAGCGGGGTAAGCTGCGCTAACAACAGACACAGGAGTGGCGAGAGCAAGCACACTGTGAGTATGCCATAGCGGCGCATACGACGTATATGGCGTCTTGTCAGCACAAAAGAAAACAGTCCGAGCAACGGCCCGTAGGTGTAGCTGACGAGCGTATATACGGCATCTATTAGAGAAGTGGTGTTCAGCCGGTCAAACAATATGCAGCATACAGCCATCGCTGCAGCCATGAGCAGATGCACGTAAGAGCGTTTCCGTTTAACATTCATCGTACAGATGGTAGTGGTGAGTGCCGTCAGCGCACTGTCAACTGTGGAGAACGACGTAGCCACGATGCCGAGCATAAACAGCGTAAGAACCATGCCACCACGCTGTATGCAGTATGAAGTCAGCAGTTCGTCAGCCTTATCGGGCAGCGGAGAGCCTTGCTGGAAGTGCAAGGCAGCGAGCAATACGCCCAGTCCGAGAAACAAAGCATTGACAGGAAGGAAGGCAAAACCATAGCTACACATATCTTTCTGCGCATCGCGCAGCGTGCGACAGGTAAGGTTCTTCTGCATCATATCCTGGTCAAGACCCGTCATTACTATCACTATGAAAATACCGGAAACCACATTTACTGCCGCCTTTGGCGTGCTGAAAATGCTAAGGTCGAGCCGCCTTGCAGTTTCACCGACAAGGGCTGACACTTCATTGCCTGCACCTACATCATGCCAAAGGCCCCAGATGATGAGCAAGAGGCAAACCATCATGCAGAGCGTCTGTACCGTATCTGTCCACACGAGCGACTTGATGCCTCCCCTACGAGTGTATGCCCATACCAGCAACAGCATGCCAACGACTGTCAGCGAGAAGTTCCAATCCATGATACGGCTGATGATAAAGCACGGCACATAGAACTTTGCAGCTGCGCCAAGCAACTTGGATATGACGAAAAACAACGAGCCTACCTTGTAAGCCTCATCGGATATGTGGCGCAGATACTCGTAAATAGTAGTGAGATTGCTCTTGTAGTATATCGGCAGCAGCACGTATGCCACTACGAAATAGCCTATGATGAAGCCCGTACAGACCTCCAGATATGTCATACCAGAGCTTAACACCATGCCAGGCACGCTGACAAAAGACACGCCGGAGATGCTCGCACCTACCATGCCGAAGGCTACAAGATACCATGGCGACTGGCGGTCGCCGCGGTAGAAAACAGAATCAGTGCTCTTACGCGCCACTAATCTACTGACGACGTAGAGCACTGCAAAATATGATAAAAGTATGTAAAGCAAGTGATTTTACAATTTATTTTACGTTAACGCTATAAGCACCGGTCGTTCCGCGGAACTCATCAGCATAGGCACAGACAGCAGTGGCTGAGCCAGAGACGTATGTGCCGTTGCGCTCCACGTAGTACTGGGTCTCAATGGTATGCGTACCTTTCGACAGTTTATCGTAGTGGTACGCCGTAAGTTTATCCTTCAGTTCCTGATAGCAGCCGTTGCGATAGCCTGAAAGCTGACTTGTTGGCTCAAGACAGGCAGCGCGGTTATCAGTCACTGTTACGAAGTCATAGTCGCGATCTGCCGTCACCGTGATGCGCACGATAATCTTATCGCCAATCTTCAGCGGCTCGTTAGCCTGCAATGGCGTAGCCTTGCGATTGCCCGTAGTGCGGAACAGTTCGCGCTTTATCGTGATACCACTCTCGTGGTTGGATATATCTGTGGTCTTCTGGCGGCTCGCAACATAGGCCGAAAGCCACGATTCACCCTCTGATTGCTTTTTTACTGTCAGTTCAGGAGCAGCTGACAGTTCTGTAGTCTCACCGCTGATAAGAGCCATGCGCTCATTCTTCGTCGTGGTATCAAGCTGCTTGCCGTCAACGAGCAACGTTGCCTGCTTGCCTGGCTGCAACGCCGATATACTGCCGCCGAAGAAGGCATGCACGGCATTCACCGCATTATAAGGGTTGCCCCAGTTTTGCGTACGCTTGCTGCTCAGCAACCATCGTTTCATATCATTGATGGTCTGGCAGTCTTGCGGAGTGACGCTGTTCATGGCCTCTATACACATGGTCTGCGTCGGTATGCGGTAGTCGCACCATGAGTAGGCAGCGCGGTAGGAATCAAAGTAGCGTCCTACGTCAGCGCGGAATACCGTATGCTGTTTGATACTCTCAACAAAAGTGCGCGCATCCTTCGCACGCTTGTTCTTATTCATCACCACAGCTGCCACAGCCTTCGTTGCCATATCATCATTCTTAGTATCTTTCTCCACGAGTTTAAGCAGATAGTTGGCTGTAGCACCACCGTCCATATTGCTGATGGTAAGCGTATAGAGCCAATCAAGTTCTGTGCTACTGAGCCACGGATTGTACCCTTCCTTCTTGTTTTTCTTCATTTGCTCCACATCGTCAGCCATCTCTTTCGCCATATAGCGCATAGCCGACTGGAACATATTGTTGACGGCTGGTTTCCAACTGCTTGCGGCTTTTGAGTTTTCTGCCAACATCATCATGCGTGCCAGCGTCTTGGCTACCGCCATGGTCATGTAGCGACTGCCTGACATTCCCTGCCACCAACTGAACGAACCGTCAGCGTGTTGCAGGCTCTTGAGTTGCGCAATGACATTTGCTGCACCACTATATAGCATGGAATCCTTGACTGCTGCCGTCACGACATTTGCGTAAAGTGCCGTTGACAGACATATAGCATTGCCACAGTCAGGCGTCTGTATGTCGCGCAGGGCATCCACCATAAGCCATGCAGGATTATCGGTATAATTCACGGTGAGCCGTGGTTTGCTCACCGCCTTGTCGCCTGGCATCAGCGGAGCGAGAGCAATCACGGAGTCACCTTGTTGGAATAGTGTCCATGTCTGCGACGTTATCACTTCCTCTGTATCAGGGAGTATCGGCAACAGATGTTGCTCTCCGTCCTTATGAGCGTCGGCCTCTGCCATTATGCGGCAGATGATTCCATCCTCACTGTACTGTGAAGCATCAAGAGGGAAGGTCACTGCATTGGTCTCACCGGCTTTTATTGCTACGCGTTTGCTTTCTGTTTTCAGTTCCTTCTCGGTCTTGGCATCAAGCAAAATCATAGTAACAGTAGTGGCAAGGGGTTTCTGGCTTAGGTTAGCCACCGTAGCACTGATTTCAGCTTTGTCGCCATGACGCAAGAAGCGCGGCATACGCGGCTGCACCATCAGTTGCTTCTGCGCCACAGCCTCGCTGGTCAAAAGACCTGTGCGCATTTCCTTATCATGAGCCAATCCCATAAATTTCCACGTGGTAACGCTCTCAGGCAGTGTGAAACGCAGTGTGGCATTGCCCCTATGGTCGGTAATGAGTTGCGGCATGAAGAAGGCTGTTTCTTCGAAGTTAGTGCGCAGACCACTGTTATCTTGGGTTTCCGTCCCTTCAGTTTTTGCATCTGTTTTTCTTTCTACTACGGCCTCTTCATATAAAACATCGGCGCTTTCATCTACCCCGTTTACGTCAAACGCTCCAATTGCAGCTTTACTCTCAAGCATCATAGGCATGGCATCGGCACGCGTGTTTTTATACAGCATTCTGCCACCATAACGGTATCTGCGCTGCGCCTTACCATTGATGGTAGAGAAATCAAGACTCTTGATTTCTTTACTTTCCCACGGCATTGACGATGATATGTGCGTACTGCGGAATACTGGTGTAGTCCAGCAAACGGAGGGTACGAAAAGCACTCGTGGATCATTTGTAGTCCAAGCGTGTTTGGTAATGGCATCGAGCGACTTATCATATAGCACAGCCATCAACTGTGCCTTGGCTGGCGTTCCATCCGGGTTCTTTATATTGAGCGTCCATTGCTCTTTCTGTCCCGGAACGAGTTTGTCACGGAAGGTAGTCCACTGCATCTTCAGTTTCTTTGATGGCAGCGCACGCTTTATGCTCCCCGAGTGTGAGTACATCTTATCATCTTTCACCCACGCTATGCTATAGGTTATTCCATCGCCATATTCTTCTTTGTACCTAAAGGTGCGCGTCACTACATCGTTATTCATACGCAGATGCCCGCTCTCAAGTATTTTATCACCGCTGAAAAGTGAGTAAACGGCATACACATCATTGTCAGACGTGGCTACCTGTATCCATGCGGTCTGGTCATTCTCACTGAACTTTTCCGCTGACTGATACCACCAATCATGGGTATAGGTCATAGGCTTTTCATCGTTCTTACGGAATACTACGAAGTCATGACTTATGGTGTCGTTCTCGCATATTGCTACAAGTTGATGCCTGCCTGATGCAATATTACGTGGCAAAGTATAGGGTTTGTTTGCCTTTGCATCAGGCATTGACGTACCGTCAAGCGTCATACTGACCGCGCCATCCACCTCACGACCTATGTTGTTAAGTCGGGTGAACGTAATACTGATGGTGGTATCCGCCAGTATCTTTTTCTCCATATTCAGTCCGAAGAAGGTTGCTCGATTGCTTACAGGTAGTGAAAGCGTTGCCGTGTGCGCCTCACCAGCAATATCAGTCACATCTACAACCGTCTCTATGGAATAGTAGCAACAATGCTTTGAGTTTACTGCACTGTTTGGTATCGTCATTGGCATACGCGTGGTAAACGTTCCATCGGCCTGTGTATATACGGTATCTTTCAACAGGATGTCATCGCCGCCGTCGTCATCGTAGTCATAGTAGCTACGCCAATAGCGCCACCACCACGGAGTATTGCGCCTTACTTTGTAGGCAACGCGAGCATTAGCCACCGGTACGCCGCTATACATACGCGCTGAACCGTGCAGGGTTATAGTGTCGCCAACTTTGTACGAGTTGTCAGGTTCGTCAAGTTTCACCTCGTATGTCGGACGCTTGTATTCCTCTACACGTATATTTATAACTTTGTTGCTCGCAACAATGCTATACAATCCGTTTTTTCCATCTTCCGGAAGTACGAAATCTACGGTTGCCGTGCCATACTCATCTGTGACTACGTCTTTGCTTTCTACATCTTTATAGTCAGCATTCCTCAACCGCACTTTCAATTTTCGTCCTGCCAGTACCTCTGTGTATTTACCTTCACGCAAAGTGTGGCATATCACGCCTACGTGCACAGTCTGCCCAGGACGATATATCGAGCGGTCGGAGTAGAGGTCGGTGATAGCATTGTATTCACTCGCACTGTTACTATAATAATTGGCATATAGGTATTCCATTGGCATACCTATATCGTCTCCTTTCGTGGCATACGTCTGTACTCCTTCATTAGTACTGATAATGCACTCTCCATTTTCATCACTGACAAAGGTTTTCTCATCCAATGGGTCTGAGTCGCGATTGCGACGGCTCTGTAGATGAAGCGTCGCACCGCTGACGGGATGACCCGTAACGTTGTTTACAATGACATAGCGACGTTTGTTCTGTGGCAGTCCCTGCTCTATTACACGCATATCAGTAATGTGCAACTGAGTGTTCGACTGTGGCACTTTTCCATCAATATCACTCACCGTCACCTTCCATACACCAAGCGGCAGGCGGCCTATAACAACTGAATCGCTCCATGTTTCGTATTCATTATGAGCCTTGAAGTTATGGCTGAATGTACGCGTCTGGGCACTTTCTCCGTTTACGACCTTCCATTCCCCGTCTTTGTCACGCGCCATACTGCGTATATTTACGCGTATGCCATTCATGTTTCTGACGTTACTGAAATACATTGTGTGACTATAATCAGAATTAGCCACTTGCTTATCCAGTCTTGCGTTAAACCGTGGTTCGGTCATTTCATTGCGCTCGTTGTACATCTCATTGATGCCACGCCATGACGGCCAGCGTTTCAGCGACTCGTCAATCCACGCCAGTTTCTCACCTTTCTGTTTATAACTGAAAGTTCTCATGCGCCTTACAGCCAGCGCGCCACACTCTGGTAAGTCTTGATATATGCGGATAAGCGAATCAAGTTCGATGCTGTCCTTGCGCAACGGCATCAATGAAGCTGCGATACAAGCGCCTGCGCGGTTTCCAACGGAAGCATAATAGCGCTGTATGGCCTTATACTGGCTGGTCTGCATGGCTATCAGACTCAGCAGATCATGATTGAAATACTTACTGTCATCACCTATCGTAACGAAAGGCTTATATGTCTTTGCCAATCCTGATTTTGTATATATCTTGGCATCGGGCGACGCAAGCAGCGAATCAACATCAGGTTTTCCGCTGTTAGACATGGAGGCTTGATAAAGCGCAGCCACCACTCCGTTGTTTCGTTGCCATGCAGCATGACGCATCTCCATGCGTTTCTCCCATGCCTTTACAGAATCTTGTGATAGTTCTGCCATCTGCTCCCTTTCGCTGACAAGTGCCAAAAGCAGGTCGCCATATTTCTTTTCTTTCTCTGCTTTCTGCTGTATCTGCTTCAGTGTCTTAATCGCAGACACAGGCATATCATCAATACTCTCTTTCTCATATTTTGTCCATAGGACCGACAAAGACTGTGCTTGCACTGTAGTAAGCGCAGTCGTCACTATATATGCAAATGTAATCAGCAAGCGTAGGTTTAGGTGTTTCATGTCGTATCTGGGTATTTTTTGTTTATTAGATGGGTTCTATTTTCGTTCGTAATCTACGAAAGCATAGTTATAATCGTGTTTCTCGTCAGTGCAGTGTTCCTCACGCATAGTTTCCTTCCATCCATCTTCATACTGAGGAAAGAAAGCATCAGCCTTCTTCGGTGTATCATAAATTTCCGTAAGACAGAGTCTGTCAGCAACTGGCATCGCCTGTTCGTAGATTGAAGCTCCACCAATTACATATATATCTTCATTGGAATTACAACCAGACAATGCCTCTTCGAGTGAGGCATATACATCACATCCCGGCAGTTCTTTCACCGTGCGCGACACTACCACGTTACGGCGATTGGGCAACGCACCCTTGGGGAGAGAGTCATAGGTGCGTCGTCCCATAATTATGGTATGCCCTGTTGTGAGTTGCTTGAAACGCTTTAAATCGTTTGGCAACCAATATAGAAGTTTATTCTCATAGCCTATGGCACGGTTTCTCGCCACGGCAGCAATTATTGAAATCATGATTACAGTTAGATTATGTTTTCTTAGACCAATTCTATCAATCAGCTTTTTTCATTTTTCCAAACTACACGCTTACCTCCGCCTTTATGTGAGGCCAGGGATTATAGTCTATCAGTTCAAAATCCTCGTAGCGGAATGCGAACAAGTCTTTTACGTCAGGGTTGATTATCATCTTTGGCAATGGTCTTGGTTCACGCGTAAGCTGCAAGTGTGCCTGTTCAAGATGATTGAGATACAGATGCGTATCACCAGTGGTATGTACGAAATCACCACATTCCATGTCCGTCACTTGTGCCATCATCTGTAGCAACAGCGCATACGAAGCTATATTGAACGGTACTCCGAGGAATGTGTCAGCAGAGCGTTGATAAAGTTGTAACGACAACCGACGCCTGCCATCAGCAGTAGGAGCCGTATAGAACTGGAACAGACAGTGGCAGGGTGGCAGAGCCATGTCAGGCACTTCTGCAGGATTCCACGCACTCACCATGATGCGACGGGAGTCTGGGTTATGCTTCAACAAATCCACACACTGTTGAATCTGGTCTATCGTACCGCCTTTATAATCAGGCCACGAACGCCACTGATGACCATATACAGGGCCGAGTTCTCCGTTTTCATCAGCCCATTCGTTCCATATACGCACACCATTCTCTTGAAGATAGCGGATATTAGTATCGCCACTTAGAAACCACAGCAGTTCATGTATTATTGACTTCAGATGCAGTTTTTTCGTAGTAAGCAGTGGAAAACCATCAGCCATACGAAAGCGCATCTGATGACCGAACACACTTTTCGTACCAGTGCCAGTGCGGTCGCCCTTCTCTATGCCTTCATTATCTATGCGGCGTAGCAGTTCTAAATATTGTTTCATGTCGTAATGTTATAACTTTATGGTGGTAATCAGCAAACAAGGCTTGCATTAGTTTTATGCGCAAAGTTACTACTTTTTATTTCAAAAAGCAAATTTTTTTGTATCTAATTCTTGTGCGTCTCATAAAAACTTAGTATATTTGCAATTGGTTTCCGGGAGAAATCGGAAACTGCGTAAGACGGTATGGTGTTCTTTTGCCTTGTCCAATCAAATTCGCCAAATTTGTAATCAAGCAGAAAAAGGGAAGAGAAAACATGATGCCGCGTCAGTTGTATGAAACGTACGCGTATGGCCGTTCGCGCCGTATGCTCGAGCATATAACGGCGTGGGCGGTGTGTGTTTGCTCATTTTTCTGCGTAGGCGTTTGGCGATGCCTGATTGGATGGTGAAAAGATACATGTCTTCCTGCGCTTCTTTGTTTATATGTGTCTGACCATACAATAATACTACTATGTCTATACATATCGGAAAAGAACTTAGGGACAGGCTGAGGCATGACGGCAAGAGCGTGGTCTGGCTGGCGCGCCAACTGGGATGCCATCGCACAAACGTCTATAACCTATTTGAAAAATACAGTATAGATACGCAACTACTCATGCGTATCAGTTCCATAATGCACCATAATTTCTTTGATATACTGAGTCGTGAGGCAAACGAGAGAATAGAAAAGGAAAGCACATCTGTGTAGAGGATTTCACTACATGTAGCAAAGCTCGCTACATAATTTTAGTTTTTGTCGGATATTTTTACATAACTTTGCAAATAGGAAACTTAATAAACGCCTTAATAAACGCCTTAATAAACGTAACGTAATAATAAAACCTTATATATTAACCAATAAAAAATTACGACTATGAAAAAGAACTTATTTTTTGCTGCCATTGCAGCAATGGTGATTACATCATGCACTACTACCATCAAAACCGCTACTACAACTGAACTTCCTGCAGACTTGCTCAGTGCCACTGTGGCAGACCTTGATGTATCTTCAACACGTATTTCCTATACCATGACCCCATCAAAAGAGGTAGCTCGTGCAGGTCTTGGCAATGCCAAACGTGCTGCTATCATGGAGGCTTTACAGAAATACGATAAGGATGCCGATATTCTCGTTGAGCCAGAGTTTGTTGTTTCCATGAAAAACAACTTCTTCTCAAAGAAAATTACGAGCATCACCGTCACTGGCCGTCCTGCTAAGTACAAGGGCTTCCATAGCCTTAGTGACAATGTCTGGTGCGATCCAACATTCCGTGCATCGTATAAGAACAAGATAAGGAAGTGAGCGTATTCTTACATTACTAAAACCCGAACTAAATCATCTCGTTATGAAAAACATAAAGTCAATTATAGCACTGACGTCTGTGTCGGCACTGTTGGCTTCGTGCATCACCACCACCAAGACAGCAAAGACAGCAGGCTTTGATGCTTCTACATACACGGCAACCGTGGCAGACCTTGACGTGGCAGACCAACGTGTCACGGTTACGCTCAACCCTGTGCCGGCTGATGTAAACCGCGGTGGCATAAGCAACGTAAAGAAGACTGTAGAGGCAATGGCCCTTGAGCAGAACGGCAATGCCGACGTGCTTGTAAATCCCGAGTTCACATATACCGTTGAGCGCGGTTTCTTCTCAAAGAAGATAACATCGATGACCGTAACGGGTCGTCCGGCTAAGTACAAGAACTTCCGTTCACTCAACGACAGTGTATGGTCAGACCCCGTATTCCGTGGTGCAGTAGTGCGAACGGGAACGTCTCGTCTCAAAGGTCATGGACTTATTGGAAAGATAGGTGGCGCAGTAGGAGGTGCAGTCTCTGGCAGACGTGCATACAGCAATGAGAGTGCTTATGGTAATGAAGGACAGGAATATCGCCACGGCTTCACATGGGGCATGGATTTCGGTTGTGCCTACGACTTCGATGGCGAGGAGGCTGTGCCTACGGCATCGCTGGCACTGGGCTACAACATAGGCAAATATCTGTATCTTGGTGCAGGCTCGACGTTTGACTTCAATACAAGAAACAGCTTATATTTCCAGCCTGTATTTGGCAATGTGCGCGTGTATTTCAGCAAGAGTACATCAGCTCCGTTCTTGGACGGTCGTATAGGATACGGCTTTGAGCATGGAGACAGTCATGTTGATGGTGGCAGATATATCTCCGCAGCACTTGGATATACCTTCAACAAGTTTGAGATCTCAGTATATTGGAGTAATCAGAAATGTGAAAGAAAATATGATGACCGATACGATTATTACTGGTCGTATTCACGTGACAAGTATTTCAATCGTTTAGGCTTGCGCTTAGGCTTCAGGCTGTAATCATGATTCAGACATGAGAGAATATGCCTCTATAATATACGAGGCTTTTGTTTATCACTTTGAAATGGCAGAGACCGTGGAGGCCTCTGCCTTTTGTTTTACCGAAAATATTTTACCGAAAAAAGCAGCAGTCAGCACAGAAACAGCAGAAAATATTTTGTAATTTCAAGAAAAACGAGTAACTTTGCAGATGGAGTATCACGACAAACACATTACGATGAGCGATAAAGCCAAGACTACTATGAAAGAAAGAATTATGCGCGTTGTCTCTGCAACGCTTATCCTCAGCTGTTTCGCACTGACAGGGTGCAGTCAGAAGGTTATAGGTGTTGACGCTACGGGCGGCACAGACGATGCAAGCCAGTTCGTAACGCTGGCAGATGTCGTGCCTGACGCAATACTCGAAATACGCTATTACAGTACTTACAACTTCGTGGGCGACCGCATCGACGGATACCTGCAACCAACAGCCCTACTGACGAAGCAAGCAGCTACCGCCTTACGAGCTGTAAGCGACGATGTAGTGGCGCAGGGCTACCGTCTGAAGATATACGATGCCTATCGTCCGCAGAAAGCTGTTGACGACTTCGTGCGCTGGGCTGCCAACGTACCCGATACTCGCATGAAGCAATATTTCTATCCTGACCTTGACAAGTCTGTGCTCTTTGAGCAGGAGTATATCATGGAACGAAGCGGACATACGCGTGGTTCTACAGTGGATCTAACTCTCTTTGACATGGCCACAGAGAAGGAGCTCGATATGGGAGGCACATTTGACTGGTTCGGACCAGAGAGCCATCCCGATTTCTGTGGCAACCCCGAAACGGGCGAATATACTGGCAACAACAGCAAATCACCGACAGGCAAGAGTATAACCGAGCAGCAGTTTAAAAATCGTATGATACTGCGTGAGGCCATGTTGCGCCACGGTTTCAAGCCCCTTGACAGCGAATGGTGGCATTTCACACTGAAAGACGAGCCTTTCCCTGACACATATTTCACATTCCCCGTAAAGCAACTGGAAAACAAGTGACAATCTACAACACACTAACATATTATATCATAATAAAATGACAACAAACAGGATCACAGGACATTTCACAACAGTGGTTGCGCTTTTGCTTTTCGTTTCTAATTTCTGTGCGCTCAGCACCCATGCCGTCAATCCGCAGAAAGGCAACTATTTCCTTTTCTGCCACATGAGCGACAAAGGTCAGTGGACTGCCTTTGCCGTCAGTAAGGATGCCGAGCACTGGCAAGACATCATAGGCGGCGACAGTATTTTCTCCCCTCACGCAGTAGCAGGCATCGAGGGAGGTACGCGAGATGCTTACATCTGCCGCAGCCACGACATGAAACGCTTTCTCATGGTAACTACCGACATGAACAACTCTAAGACAAAGGCATTGGGAAAGAAAGAAGCATGGGATAATTATGGCATCAACCTACTGACGTCAGACGACCTCATACACTGGAACTCAACCACATTTGACTACCGCAAGGGCACAAGTATCTTCTGCAATGCTGATGCAAAAAGCGTTTATAAAGACTGGTCAACAATCAACCGTGTGTGGGCTCCACAGATATTCTGGGATGAGACATATCGCTGGCCTGACGGAAAGCAGGGCGGTTACTTTATCTATTACTCCATGTGGAACCGTAGCGAGGAGGCTTACGACCGTATGTACTACAGCTATGCCGACGAGACTTTCACACAACTGACGCAGCCCAAACCGCTTTTCGACTGGGGCTATGCCACGATTGATGCCGACATCAACTACGTGGAAGCCGACGGACTGTATCACATGATGATAAAGAAAGAAGGCGGACAGCCTGGACTGTTCACCGCCACTTCAAAGCACCTTACAGGTCCGTGGAGTGAGCCTGTGGCTGATGACTACGTATCGTTTGAGGGCAAGAAGAAGTGTGAGGGCGTATCAGCCTTTCAGGTACCAGGCGAAGAAGGCTGGCGAATAGGCTATATAGAATACTCTTCACGTCCAAGGAATTATCGTATCTGCCGCGCTGACAAGTATATGCGCAACTTTAATTCGCCAGAGAACATCAAAGGAGTAACAGCGCCCCAGCATGGTTCGTTCATGCGTATCACGAAGAAAGAATACAAGCGTCTGCTCAAACTCAACAAGCGGTAAGACAACGGCTGCAACACGACAAACAACAGTATTATGGAGGATAACAAATTGCACAATAACAAATACATGCACGAGTACCACGACAAGGTACGCGACTATGAGTGCGACCTGCAAGGTATAGTCAACAACGCCAACTATCAACACTACGTAGAACATGCGCGACATGAGTTTCTACTGTCGAAGAATATCAGTTTTGCAGGACTTCACGAGCAGGGAATTGACTGCGTCGTATCGGGCATAGAGATGCGTTTCAAAGTACCACTGCGCAGCCGCGACGAATACATCGTGCGCACATCGGTCAAGAAGGAGGGCATACGCTACGTCTTCCTGCAGGACATCTACCGTGCCTCTGACGACAAACTCTGCCTGAAAGCAAAGGTTGAGGCCGTTTGCCTCATCAATGGTAAGCTGGGCGACAGCGATATTTTAAAGGAGGCTTTATGCAACAACTGAAAGAACTATACCGCGAGTGGTGCGGTCAAGACCCAGTATCGGTAGAACGGCTACCGGGAGCTGGTAGCAATCGTGAATATTACCGCATGACCAACGCCGAGGGTGTGAGCGTCATCGGATGTAAGGGAACGTCACGCGAGGAAAACCATGCGTTCCTGTCTTTGGCACGTCACTTCGCCAAAAGACAACTGCCTGTGCCTGCTGTGCTTGCAGCAAGTAGCGACGAGATGCGCTACCTGCAAGACGACCTCGGTTCCACTTCACTCTTCGATGCCATACGAGGAGGTCGCGAGGCTGGCGGCAGGTATAACGTGAAGGAGCGCGAACTGCTCCGTCGCACCATACGCGAGTTGCCTAACATGCAGATACGTGGTGCGCGCGGACTGGATTTTTCTGTTTGTTATCCTCAGCCCGACTTCAACCAAGAGGGAGTACTCTTCGACCTCAATTACTTCAAATACTGTTTTCTGAAAGCCACAGGGCTCGATTTCCACGAACTGAAACTTGAGGCAGGTTTCCGTATGCTGGCAAAAGACCTGGTGCGCGATGAGACTACGGCCTTCCTCTATCGCGATTTCCAGGCTCGAAACGTGATGCTCAATGATGACGGCAAGCCTTATTTCATTGACTTTCAGGGCGGGCGTCGCGGACCATACTATTACGATGTAGCATCATTCCTGTGGCAAGCATCAGCACGTTACAGCAGTTCGTTGCGCACGGAACTGATACATGAGTACTACGACGCACTCAAACAGTACACCGAAGTGCCGTCAATGCGCGACTTCAACGAGCGCTTGCAGCTCTTTGTACTATTCCGAACACTGCAGGTGCTGGGGGCTTATGGCTTCCGAGGATATTTCGAGCGCAAGGCTCACTTTATCCAAAGCATACCGCCTGCAATACAGAACCTGCGCGATTTGCTTGCTGCAAACGATTACCCCTACCCTTACCTGGTAGATATGCTCAAACGGCTGACTGAACTGCCACAGTTTGCCATGCAGCCCACCGAGCCCACACCACGTAAGGATGGGTACAAGACTACCGATCGCAACCCCTACCCTGCCAATCCAAGTGACGGCAAGGCTACATTCTCCAAGTACGACGGAAAAGGCCCGCTGGTTGTCAAAGTGTT
The DNA here is from genome assembly GCA_946534585.1 of uncultured Prevotellaceae bacterium. Classification (GTDB taxonomy): domain Bacteria; phylum Bacteroidota; class Bacteroidia; order Bacteroidales; family Bacteroidaceae; genus Prevotella. The sequence continues at coordinate 20,197 of CAMNCV010000138.1, read as the reverse complement.
CTCATTCTCATACCACAAGGGTATTCCCGAGGACGATAGTGGCAACGGAGGAGGCTACGTATTCGACTGTCGCTCTACGCACAACCCAGGTCGTTACGAGCCTTACAAACAGTTGACAGGCATTGACGAACCCGTAATCCGTTTCCTTGAGGATGACGGTGAGATACTGACTTTCCTCGACAGCGTATATAAACTGGCCGATGCCCACGTGGCTCGCTACATACAGCGTGGTTTCACATCGCTCATGTTCTCATTCGGTTGCACCGGAGGTCAGCACCGCAGCGTATATTGTGCGCAGCATCTGGCGGAGCACATCAGTGAGAAATTCGGCGTAGAAGTAAAGCTGTTGCACCGCGAACAGAAGATAAGTCAGGTGTTTAAGCCTACTGACAATGTATAATCTATGATGTTTTATTCATAAATTCAGACAACACACTGACACATAAAGCATAGTTTTTGCTTTACAGATTTAATCAGATGAAATTCTTCACACTTCACTATCCACTTTTTAGTCTTTCAAAAGTCGTGAGATTTTTGAAAAACTGGACACTCCCCGTGGCTATGGTTACTGGTGCCATGGCATACCTGCTTGGACGCGAACTGCCATTTAGTTCTGAGACTCGGCAAAGCATCATCAGTGTAATCGAGACTCTACAACCACTGCTACTCTTTGTCATGCTCTTCGTAGCCTTTTGCAAGGTAAGCCCGAAGGCACTGAAGCCACGCCGCTGGCACCTATGGCTAATACTCACGCAGGTTGCGCTTTTCATCGTTAGCTGTCTCGTATTATGGCAATATCCCGACACAGGGGCGCGACTGGTGCTCGAAGGTTTCCTGCTCAGTATCATCTGCCCTACAGCCACGGCTTGTGCCGTAGTGACGCAGAAGCTTGGCGGTGACTCTGCTACCACCACGGCCTACACGATACTCATCAATCTGGTAGTGGCCATAGTGGCTCCGCTGATGCTCCCATTGGCGCACCCACACGAGGGACTTACATTCCTGCCTGCCTTCCTTACTATAATAAAAAAGGTGTTTCCACTGCTTATACTTCCCCTGTTGTTGGCATGGTTCGTGCGCTATTGCACGCCACGCCTGCACCATCTGATACTGCAAACGCGCGACCTCGCCTTCTACCTGTGGGCAGTGGCTCTGTCACTTGCCATCGCAATCACCGTGAGAGCGCTGGTTCACAGCGACGAATCACTGTGGCACGTGGCTGCAATAGCCGGAGCATCACTCGTGGCCTGCGTGTTTCAGTTTGCCTTCGGGAAGTGGGTTGGCAGTCGCTATGGCTTCCGATTAGAAGGCGGTCAGGCCATGGGACAGAAGAACACCATATTCATTATATGGCTCGGCTACACCTTCCTTTCGCCTATCAGTGCCACGGCAGGAGGCTTCTACTCCGTATGGCACAACGTGGTCAATTCGTGGCAGCTATACAAGAAAAGAACTGAAGGATAGAAAAAATAAATATGCGATACTTCATTCACTTATCATACGACGGAACTCGTTTCCACGGATGGCAGATACAGCCCAACGGCATCAGTGTTGAGGGCGAACTGGAGCGCAGTCTGTCAACGATACTGCGCGAGGATACCGACATCGTGGGAGCCGGGCGCACCGATGCAGGCGTACACGCACGTCACATGGTGGCGCACTTCGACAGTGCCTCGCCGCTGACAACCGACTGCTCACAGTTGGCATACAAGCTCAATCGCATACTGCCGCCTGACATTGTGGTACACAAGATTGAGCGCGTCAATGACGATATGCACGCCCGTTTCTCTGCCACATCGCGCACCTATCACTACTACCTATGCACCGAGCGCAATGCCTTCAACCGCCACTATACGTGGCTGACGCATTTCAATCTCGACTTCACCCTGATGAACGAGGCTGCGGCACTGTTGCTTGAGCATGATGACTTTGCCTGCTTCTGCAAGAGTCACACCGACGTAAAGACCACACTGTGCAATGTTACAGAGGCACGATGGATACAAACGTCACCCACGGAGTGGTATTTCCGCATACGTGCCAACAGATTTTTGCGCAATATGGTGCGCGCCGTGGTTGGCACTCTCATTGAGGTAGGCCGTAATAGAATGACACTCGAAGACTTCCGTCTCGTACTTGAAAGCAAAAAACGTACGCAGGCCGGCGAGTCGATGCCAGCCCACGCTCTATTCTTGGAAAAGATAGAATATTAAGCCCTGAAATACAGCCACTTACCCTTAGCATCGCAATCGCTATGCATTTACATAGTAATAAGATAGCGATTACTGCATAATATGATAGCGATTACGGTGTAAAAGCATAGCTATTGCACAGCAAGGGCTGAGAGAGGTTTTTCAAATGTGGATAAGGAAACAAAAAAACATCCGTGCAACGATGACGTGCACGGATGTTTTATAATATAATAGTAAAGTCTGTTTATCCCTGAACAGCTGCTACACCTGGGAGAACCTTGCCCTCGATAGCCTCAAGCAGAGCACCACCGCCAGTTGAGATGTAAGATACCTTGTCAGCCAGTCCGAACTTATTTACGCAAGCTACAGAGTCGCCACCGCCAATGAGTGAGAAAGCGCCTTCTGCTGTAGCCTCAGCGATAGCGTTGCCGATTGCACGTGAGCCATCGCAGAAGTTATCAAACTCGAATACGCCGGCAGGACCATTCCACAGGATTGTCTTGCAACCCTTGATAGCCTCAGCAAACTTCTTCTGAGCCTCAGGACCTGCATCAAGACCCTCAAGGTCAGCAGGAATAGCGTTAGCAGGGCATACGGTCTGAGGAGCATCGTTGCTGAACTCAGGAGCACAGATAGCATCAGGAGCCATAACGAGTTCTACGCCGTTCTTCTTAGCGAGTTCCTCTACGCCCAGTGCCACGTCGAGCTTGTCGAGCTCGCAGATAGACTTACCTACCTCGCCGCCGTGAGCCTTAGCGAATGTATATGTCATACCACCACAGAGGATGAGCTTGTCAACCTTGCCGAGCAGGTTCTCGATGATACCAATCTTAGAAGAAACCTTAGAACCACCCATGATTGCGATGAATGGACGCTTGATGTTAGAGAGCACGTTGTCAACAGCCTGCACCTCTTTCTCCATCAACAGACCGAGCATCTTGTTGTCTGCATCGAAGTAGTCAGCGATGACAGCGGTAGAAGCATGCTTGCGGTGAGCGGTGCCAAAGGCATCCATTACCCAGCAGTCAGCGTAAGAAGCGAGTTTCTTAGCAAACTCCTTCTGCCTTGCCTTCATGGCCTTCTTAGCCTCTTCGTATGCAGGATCTTCCTTATCTATGCCTACTGGCTTGCCTTCCTCTTCAGGATAGTAGCGCAGGTTCTCAAGCAGCAACACCTCACCTGGCTTCAATGCCGCAGCCTCAGCGTCGGCCTTCTGGCAGTCGTTGACGAATTTCACAGGTGTACCGAGAGCAGCTGATACAGCATCTACAATCTGACCCAATGAGAGTTCTGGCTTCACTTTGCCCTTTGGCTTGCCCATGTGTGACATGATGATGAGCGAACCACCCTTCTCAAGTATCAGCTTAAGAGTAGGCAGTGCGCCACGGATACGAGTGTCGTCGGTAATCTTACCGTCCTGGAGAGGCACATTGAAGTCTACACGTACGATAGCCTTCTTGCCGGCAAAGTTGTAATCGTTGATTTTCATTGTTATATTTTGTTTTTGAAACGTTATTCCTTACAATTAACTGCAAAGGTAATAAAAAATTCATTATTCATTATCCATTATTCACTATTACATCACTGCTTCCGTTTTTTTTCTTACTTTATGCTAACTCCGCTTTGCATTTTTCGAGCATTTTGTTTCTCATTCCAAGTTTTTTTCGTAATTTTGCAAGCGTTATGATTAACTACGACTTAAATAAGATTACCACCATAATATTCGATGTAGATGGGGTTTTGTCAACAAGCACGATAGGGATGAGCCCTGAGGGCGAGCCTATGCGCACGGTAAACATCAAGGATGGCTATGCCATACAGTTGGCTATAAAAATGGGATTGCGCCTGTGTATCATCACTGGCGGCAAGGATGAAGCCCTGCCACTGCGCTACGGAAAACTTGGAATGACCGACATATTCATGGCTTGCGGCGTAAAGATTGACGTATATCGCAAGTATCTTGCCGACAATGGGCTGTCCAGCGAGGAGGTAATATACATAGGCGACGACATACCAGACTATGAGATTATGCGCGAGGTAGGATGCCCTTGCTGTCCGAAAGATGCCTGCACCGACATAAAAGAGATAAGCACCTACATCAGTCCGTATGACGGCGGCATGGGATGCGCACGCGACATACTGGAGCAGGTAATGCGAGCAAAGGGGCTATGGATGAGCCATGCCAAGGCGTTCGGGTGGTAACAAGTGCGTAATCACATTCTGTTTACCACCTTAACGCCCTTGATTGCACGCAGTTTCTTTACTAAGGATTCCAAGCCTACGGTATCATCAAGGGCAACCGTGATTGTTCCTTTGAACAAGCCGTCGTCGCTATCAATGCTGATATTACGCAAGGTGATATTGCCCTCCTTGGCTATCACCGAAGTAATATTGTTCACAATGTCAATATCATCATTGCCTATTACCTGCAGCGTTATATCATATCGTCCTGTGCCCTTACCGCTCCAACGAGCCTTTACTATGCGGTAACCATAGCGTGAGCGCAGGTCAGAAGCGTTAGGACAATCACATCGGTGTATTTTTATTCCACCAGAAACGGTAACGAAGCCAAATACCTCGTCGCCATAGATAGGGCGGCAGCATCGTGCCAGACTATAGTCTATGCCCATTAAGTTGCGGTCTATGACCAGAACGTCTTCACCCCCGCCATCCTTCAGCACGAAGTCTGCCGCACTGCGACGCGCCGTAGCATCGCCTTCCGTCGCACTCTGTTGCGGGTCGCGCAGTTCAAGGTATCGTTCAATGACCGTAAGCACATCGAGTTGTTCATTGGCTATGGCTACATAGAAATCCGAGTTTTCCTTATAGCCCATCTTCTTAATAAGCTGCTGCATCAGCGGCTCATCAACTTCTATCTTGCGATTCTTAAACCTGCGGTATAGAACCTCGCGCGCATACTGTCCTTCGGCAGCCTGTGCCTCCTTGATAGCCTGACGTATTTTGCTGCGTGCGTGAGACGTCTTCACTATCTGCAGCCAGTCACGCTTAGGCTTCTGCTGAGCAGAAGTAAGTATCTCAATAGTATCGCCAGAGTGCAATTCTTCACGTATCGGTACATTCCTGCCATTTACACGTGCACCAACACATTGGTTGCCTATACGCGAATGTATATGATAAGCAAAGTCAAGCACTGTGGCTCCCATAGGGAATTTTCGTATTTCGCCCTTCGGTGTAAAGACAAACACTTCATCCTCATACAAGTCCATGCGGAATTGATCCATAACCTGCATATCATCTCCCGCCTCAAGTGCACGCCTTATAGCTGCAAGCCATTCATCCATTCCACCGCCTGCCTTCACACCTTTATAGCGCCAATGGGCTGCCAGACCACGCTCGGCAACATCATCCATACGCTCAGTACGTATCTGAACCTCCACCCATTTATTCTCAGGACCAAGCACCGTGATATGCAATGACTCGTAACCATTACTCTTTGGCACGCTGAGCCAGTCACGCAAACGCTTAGGGTTGGGCTGATACATATCGGTCACGATGCTATATACCTGCCAGCAATCTTTCTTTTCGTTCTCTGGTTTGCTGTCGAGTATGATGCGAATAGCAAACAAATCATACACTCCCTCAAACGGACAGCGCTGCTTCTTCATCTTCTGCCAGATGGAGTGAATGGACTTTGTACGGCCTTTTATATGGAAATGCAGTCCAGCAGCCTCCAGTTTCTGGCGCACCGGACCTATGAAGTCGGCAATATACTTATCACGAGCACGCTTCGTAGCCGAAAGTTTCTCCTTTATATGATAGTAAGCATCGTGCTCAAGATACTTCAGAGAGAGATCTTCAAGTTCGCTTTTCAACTTGTAAAGCCCAAGCTTATGGGCAAGCGGAGCATACAGATAACTGGCTTCTTCTGCCACGCGGTGCTGTGCTTTCTTATCGATCACGTCACGTATCTCGCGCATAATGTTCACCCTGTCGGCTATCATTATGAGTATTACACGCATATCCTCTGCGAACGAAAGCAACAGATTACGGAAATTCTCAGTTTCAATGACAGGCGTTTTCTTATACAGTTCCTGTATATGCATCAAGCCATGAAGTATCGTGCATGGTCCCCTACCGAAGGCACGCTCTGCATCTTCAAGCGTATATGCACCGCAAAGCACAACCGGAGCAAGCAGTGTAGCCATCACTCCGTCACGTCTCAGTCCTATCTCCTCTACGGCTATTAGAGCTGTCTGCATGGCCATCAATATAGGATTAAGCCCAAAGGTGTCGCGACTCAGTTTTCCCTCATCAATAGCAGCAAAAAGAATACGGCGCAACTTCCCCTCGTCGTCGGGAAGCAACGCCGTACTAAGTCTGTTTCTGAGGCTGTTAATCAAGCTCAGAGCCTTATCTTTCTCCGTCTCCGTGAATATCATTTATTTCTCAGTCATATCGCCTTCTATATATAGACGCACCATCTCAGGCGTACCGTTGGTGCGCACTGTTATCGTTTTTTTAAAGTGACCTGGAAATTTTCCCTGTCCGTTATATACAACATCGATAGTACCTGTTTCACCAGGCTTTACCGGTGTCTTGGTATGCTTGGGCACGGTACATCCGCACGAAGCCACTGCCTGATTGATAAGAAGAGGCTGATCGCCCGTATTAGTGAACTTAAACGAGCACTTCTGCGTAGCGTTTGCCTCAGAAAAAGTTCCGAAGTTATGAGTCGTCTTCTCAAAAGTCACCTTTGGTTCAGCCATTGTGTTCATTGTAAAGCCGACAAAGGCTACAAGTGTAAATAAAACCTTCTTCATTGTCTTATATCTTTTTATTCTTATTATTTCAATGCTTTATTATATCAACATTTTGCCTTTTCCTTACAGTTTTGACGTACGGTAATAGCAAAAGGTTTATTCCAGCTCATACACCTGCGACGGTGTTTTGCGTTTCAAGTCTTCCACAATAAAGTCCTTTCCCATTACTATACCATAAGAACGCAACGTTTGTTCTATTGTCTTGAGTGCAAGCACCGGATGGTTATTCTCCTCACTCAGGTGGCAAAGCCATACATGGCACAGATTACCCGTAGCATAGTTTGCCAGAGCCTCACCACAGTCTTTGTTTGACAGATGTCCCGTAGGACCGTCAATACGTGTCTTCAGATGTGCAGGATAAGTACCTCCGTACAGCATCTCGGTATCATAATTGGCTTCAATGACAAGATAGTTGGCCTCGCCAATGAACTGTCTCATCTGCTCTGTCACGTGTCCCACGTCAGTCATCAGACAGAACACCACACCACCTGCTTCTATACGATAGCCTACATTGCCCGAACTATCATGAGGAACGGCAAACGGTGTGACGTAGAACTCACCTATCTTCACACGTTGGTCTTTCTCTACTACACGGCAATTATCGCCTGGTATCTTCTTCGGCACGCAATAATTCCTATGGATACCTGCATGCACCTCACGCGTGGCATATACCGGTATGTCATATTCATTGCTAATCATGCCAACGGCCTTTATGTGGTCGGCATGGTCATGTGTCACTAATATTTGTTTGACGTTGCTGATGCTAAGACCGTAGTCATGCAGGTACTTCTTCACTGTTCTTATCCCTACACCTGCATCAATCAGCATAGCGTCACCAGCAGTTTCCAAGTAGTAGCAATTACCGCTACTACCGCTGCCGAGCGATATAAATTTCAGCATTTTTAGTTTATATTTTGTGCAAAAGTAATGAAAAAGTATGGTATATCCAAAAAAAAACGTTACCTTTGCTGATATTTTAAGAATTTATAATAATTGATGACTGACAACCCTACCCTTACCATATATAAAGCCAGCGCAGGCAGTGGAAAGACGTTTACACTGGCAGTAGAATACATCAAACTCCTTATGCTCAACCCTCGTGCATACGAAAGTGTGCTTGCCGTAACTTTTACAAATAAGGCTACGGAGGAGATGAAAATGCGCATTCTCTCGCAACTCTACGGACTAAGCAGACGCCTGCCTGACTCCAAGAGTTACATGAATGTACTCGTCGAAGAGCTCGGCATGAGTGAAGATATGATAGTAGAACGCTCGAAGGCTGCACTCCAACTGATGCTTCACAACTATCACTATTTCCGCGTGCAGACCATCGATGCTTTCTTTCAGGGAGTGCTGCGCAACCTGGCTCGCGAACTGCAGCTTAATGCAAACCTGCGCGTAGGTCTGAACAATGTGCAGGTCGTGGAACAGGCTGTCGATGACATGATTGACTCACTGGCTGACGACCGCAAGTTGCTCGATGTCATGTTGCGCTACATGAAGAACAATATCGATGACGACCGCGGGTGGAATATTATCGGTAAGGTGAAGGCTTTCGGCAAGAATATCTTCAGCGAATACTACAAACGCAACCGCAAAAAGATGGACGCAGTATTTGCCGATAAGGATTTCTTTGAGAAATACCGTTCTGAACTATGCAAACTGCGAGATTGCCTCCCTACTAAATACATTGAGATAGGCAACCAAGTGATGAAGATAATCGACGAGGCTGGCTACTGCGTTGACGATTTCAGCAACAAATCGCGAGGCGTAATGAGTTATTTCCTCAAACTGCAGAAAGGTGACTTCTACCTCGCCGACATCTACAATGCCACGGCACAGGCTGCCGCTGAGAGTGCAGACAAGTGGGTAACGAAGAGTGCTGCCCACCGCGATGAAATCATAACACTGGTGGAATCGCAACTGATGCCCATACTCAACGGTACGGAGCGCGACCGTGCCAGCGACGCCCTGAAATACAACACCATCGTCAAGACCCTGGCACACCTCAACGATTTGCGCCTGCTTCGCCGCATAGAGGAGAGTGCCAAGCAGATGAACGATGCCGCACAGCGATTTATGCTGAGTGATACGCAAATGTTGCTCAATGAGTTTATCAAGGATGGTGACTCTCCATTCATATTCGAAAAGATTGGCACAAGGCTTGAGCACGTTATGATTGATGAGTTCCAAGACACGAGTACCGTACAGTGGAACAATTTCAGAACACTGCTTGAGGAATGTATGGGACAGGGACAGAGCAACATTATCGTTGGCGACGTAAAGCAGAGCATCTACCGTTTCCGTTCTGGCGACTGGAGACTGCTCAACGATATCGACAAGCAGTTTGCGGCAAGCCAGCTTGATTTCCAGCCACGCAAGACCAACTGGCGCTCGGAACGCAACGTAATCCTGTTTAATAATGCGTTCTTCAGTCTGGCGGCCAAGCACGAAATAAACCAGATAAGGTCTTTCTCCATGAAGGAAGCAGGAGATCTTGAGCGCGCATACGCTGACGTTGCGCAGGAAATTCCAGCTCACAAAACGGAGCATCGCGGACTGGTACATATAGAGTTACTGCCGAAAGATCAGCTTGACAGCATGGCTGAGCGCACTCTGCAGACCATTCTCGACTTGCTCGATGCAGGCATTGAGCAGAAGGACATAGCCATTCTCGTGCGCGGTGGCAAGGAGATTACGGAATTGGCCAACTTCATTGAGGAAGAGAGCGAGGGACGAGTAAGGATAGTTTCGGCAGAGGCTTTCCGTCTTGACGCGTCGCTGGCGGTAAATATCATTGTCAATGCCATGAAGTATCTGGCTCATCCGAAGGACGAGCTAGCTCTTGCCGCCCTGCGCAAGAACTGCGGTCTGAATTCTGATGTGCCGCTACCAATAGAGTTCACCGACCACAGCGACGAACTACTCGCACTGACGTTGCACGACCTTGCAGAACGTATCGTGCGCATTTTCGGCATCGATGCCATGGAGGGTGAGAGCGCCTACGTATCTACTTTCTTTGATCACTTGCAGTCATTCACCACTGAGATGGCGCCCGTGCTTGAGGATTTCCTACATGCCTGGGACGATGACTTATGCTCTAAGAACATAACAACGGCGGAATGTGACGGTGTGCGCATCATGACGATACACAAGAGCAAGGGTTTGGAATTTGACCATGTCATACTGCCTTACTGCAACTGGAAAAGCGAAGGTCACACGGAGACTCTCTGGGTGGAACCGAAAGAAATGCCGTTTTCACAGCTTCCGTTGGTACCTGTGGACTATAGAAGCGTGACGTCGCTGCAAGGTACTTACTATGAAGCCGAAGGAACGCAGGAGCACATACAGATTATAGTAGATAACCTCAACCTGCTTTATGTTGCCATGACGCGTGCAGGCCGTTCGCTCTTCATCATTGGCGAGCGACCAGGATACGACAAGAACGGAAACATGAAGTTGGAAGTTGACAATCGTTCCATATTATTATACAAGGTAATAGCTGACCTGCCTGATACGATTGACGATGAGGCTGTACATATCAATGGAATGAATGCCATTGACAATGTGCTTGAGGTGACTTATGGTTCTCTGCTGACCGACAAATCATCAGAAAAGAAGCATACTGACAATGTATTTGAGATGATGCCTGAGGCCGTACTGGTGCCTTTGCAGTCGTTTGAGCCACGCGCAGAGTACCGCCAGAGTAACGAGAGCCGTCGCTTTGCTGACGATACCACCGATGAGTCTGACCGACAACGATACATACGCATGGGAACAGTGATGCACCAACTGTTCTCTACCATACACACTCTCTACGACGTAGAGCCTGTACTTAGACGCATGGAGTTTGACGGTACGCTCTATGACGAGGGCATGACACGTGAGCATCTGCTTGCGGAGCTACGACGCAAGTTTGCTAACAGTCAGGTAAAAGACTGGTTTGACAATCGTTGGAAGGTTTACAATGAATGTAGCATTGTGACGCGCGACGGCGAGCAACGTCCCGACCGCGTGATTACTGACGGTCAGGAGACTATTGTGATAGACTTCAAGTTCGGTCACGAGCGTCGGGAACACCAAGAGCAAGTGCTGCGATATATGTCACTACTCACATCCATGGGGATGCCCAAAGTAAAGGGTTATCTATGGTATGTGACGCAGGACAAGGTACTACAGGTTACGAGTGACTTCAACTCATAACTCATAGCTTACAACTAATAATTTGATTTATCATGACTTTTCTTGACATAATAGCAAAAGACCTGCTTGAGAAGCACCACGGCGACCTGCACGAACTGACTGTGGTCTTTCCGAATAAGCGTGCCTCGCTTTTCCTGAACCAGTCGCTGGCTGAGCAGTCTGAGGCTCCCGTGTGGTGCCCACGCTACACTACCATCAGCGACCTGTTCCGCTCACAGACGACGCTTGAGATAGGCGACCGCATCCAACTGGTCATCGAACTCTACCGAGTGTATTCCGAAGTGACGCGCAGCACCGAGACGCTCGACCAGTTCTGGGGTTGGGGCGAATTACTCCTTGCCGATTTCGATGACATCGACAAGCACATGGCTGATGCCTCAAAGGTTTTCACTCTGGTAGGAGACCTGCACGAACTCGACAACACTGACTACCTCAATGACGAGCAACGCGAAATTCTCCGACAGTTTTTCAGCAATTTCACCGACGACCATTCCAGCACGCTACGCCACCGCTTCCTACAACTGTGGAGTCGTCTGGGCGAGATATACCAACGCTTTCGCAGTCTGTTGCTGAACAAAGGCATTGCCTACGAGGGACTACTGTACCGCACGGTGATTGAGAGTCTGGAGCAAACAAACTTCACCGAACAATACGTATTCATTGGTTTCAACCTGCTCAACGATGTAGAGCAGCGCCTTTTCATGCATCTGTTTAGAGAGCAGCGCGCGCGTTTCTATTGGGATTACGATGCTTACTATATGCAGCAGGGGCACGAGGCCGGGCGGTATATCAATGAGCACTTGCGCACTTTCCCCAACGAACTGTCTCAGGACAACGCTATATACCACCAATTTGGATGCCAGAAGGATTTTTCTCTGCAGCTTATCTCATCGCCTACCGATGACCTGCAGGCACGATACATTGCCCAGTGGCTCACGCCAGAACGCATTTCTGCTGGCAGACGCACGGCGATTGTACTAGCTGACGAGACGCTTCTGGAGACGGTTCTACACTGTCTGCCGCCTGCCGTGCGCCATGTAAACATCACAACGGGCTATCCTCTGGCAAAGCACCCTGTAGCTTCCATGGTGCGTATGCTGATAACGCTCTACACAAAGCCTTCGATGACGCTTCACAACATCAACGCCGTGCTGCGTCATCCGTATGCGAAGCATATCAGTCCGCTTTCCCCTGAACTTCACGCCAGGCTCAATGCTGACGTTATTTACTACCCGACGGCATCAGAACTCGCTCTCGATGACAACTTGCAGATGCTCTTTTCACCCTGCAATGCTTCTCCTTCTGAAAACAAGGCGGCAGCGATTTGCGACCGTCTGATATGGGTTGTAAAGACCGTTGCCATGGGCATACGTGAGAATGGTGATGATTTCCACGGCGAAGGTTTATTTCGTATGTATGGCGTGCTCAACCGGCTGCGCTCCACTCTGTTTGCCGACGATGCGAAAACGCCGTATGACGACCTGACACTTTTCGGCCGTTTGCTTATCCAGGTGATACAGCAGACCTCGATACCGTTTCACGGTGAACCCGTGGAGGGAATACAAATCATGGGTGTCTTGGAGACACGAAACCTTGATTTCGACCACCTGTTGCTGCTTTCCGCCAACGAGGGTAAACTGCCTGCTAAGGTTGATGACAGTTCTTTCATTCCACACAACGTGAGAAAGGCCTACAACCTGACTACCGTTGAGAATAAAGTGGCTATCTATTCCTATTATTTCCACCGTCTGCTGAGCCGCGTCAGCGATGCCGATGTGGTTTATAACAACTCCACGGAGGACGGAAAGACAGGCGAGGTGTCGCGCTTCATGCTGCAACTGCTTGCCGAGTCGGGCCTCATCATTGGCAACCGTGCGCTTGAGGGCGGACAGACTACCACGGAAAACCATCCTACTGCGGTCACGAAGACCGCTGAGATGGTCGAGAAACTGCTTGAACGCAAGTTCTTCTCACCTTCGGGTTTGTCAAAATATCTGCGCTGCCAACTGTCATTCTACCATGCCTACGTGGACGGATTGCGCGAAAATGATGACAGTGACGAGGAAGAGATGGACAGCCGTATGTTTGGCGTCATCTTCCACCGTGCGGCTGAGCTGCTTTACAAGCCACATCAAGGGCGACAGATTACGCAGTCGCTTATCGAGGGATGGCTCAAGGAGAAGGGGCATATCACTCTGCAAAGAATTGTGGATGAGGCTTTCCGCGAGGTTCTTTTCAAGATTACTGACAATGAGCGAAAGATGCCACGACTGGGCGGACTGCAGGTGGTGAACCGCGAGATGGTACTGCTTTTCCTCCAAACCCTGTTGCGCTACGACTTGAAGCACACTCCTTTCACTATCATAGCCACAGAACAAGAGGTCATGGGCGAGATAGCCATACAAACAAATGACACAACGGCCACAGTGCCCGTGGGCGGCACCATCGACAGAATGGACTGCGTTATGTTTCCCGATGGCACGCAGCGTGTGCGCGTGATTGACTACAAGACCGGCACACCCCCCAAGGGCAGCATCGCCATGGGAGATATTGCAGAGATTTTCAAACCTGAGAATATAAAGCAGCACTCCGACTACTATCTGCAGGCCATGCTTTACTCAAGCATCCTTATTGAACAAGGGGAGAAACGGGAAATTGCTCCTGGCGTGCTCTACGTGCAGCATGCTGACGCTGATGGTTATTCGCCTCACTTGCTTATCAACAAGATTCCGCGCGGCTATAAGGGCGACCCGTTACTCAATGCAGCAGGACATATTGACGAGTTCAACGATGGCTTGCGCTCACTTCTTGAGGAAATCACCGACACCTCTGTTCCTTTCACTCCTACAGACGACATGACGCGCTGCGAGAACTGCGCCTACCATAATCTCTGCTGGCAATAGAAACAGAAAGGTGAAGCCCACTCATTTCTCACTTGCCGTGTCATCAACGAAGCGATGCCAGCACAGCCCCTCTCGCAATCGCTATCTGATTACACTGTAATCGCTATCTGATTACACTGCAATCGCTATCTGATTACACTGCAATCGCTATCTGATTAAAACGTAATCGCTATCTGATTAAAACAAAACAACTACGACATGACTCTAACAGCCGACAGCGGAAGCACCAAGACCACATGGCTCATAAAAAGCGATGCTGACCACGATGCAACTTCACTGCGTTTTTCTACGCAGGGCATCAACCCTTTCCACCTCAGTAACGACGAGATTACAAACATTATAAAAGACGAATTGCTTTGCCAGATCGGTTTCCCAAAACCAAAGGAAATCACTGCGGTACATTTCTATGGAGCAGGCTGCACTATGGAGAAGTCGCCAATTCTGAGCGCAATACTGCGACGATTGTTTTCTAACGCCTCGTCCATCGAGGTGGGGAGCGATATGCTCGGAGCCGCACGCGCACTGCTTGGTAACACTCCTGGCATAGCCTGTATACTCGGGACGGGTGCCAATTCCTGTCTGTATGACGGCAACGACATCATCGGGAATGTATCGCCTATGGGATACATCCTTGGCGATGAAGGTAGCGGTGCCGTGCTTGGCCGCACTTTCATCAACCTACTCTACAAGGGTGAGCATCGCGATTTCATCCCTGTTTTTGAACAAGAGACAGGACTCAACGCTACCCTTATCATTGAGAAAGTGTACCGTTCGCCTATGCCTAACCGTTTCTTAGCCTCGCTGGCACCTTTCATCAAGGCGCATATCAATAGCGAGGAATGGATTGAGAAAATGGTAACTGATTGTTTCCGTTTGTTTTTCCGACGCAACGTTTGTCATTATCACCACAACGAACTGCCCTGCTCTTTCGTGGGCAGCATTGCCTACTACTTTGAAGAGCAACTACTTAAGGCGGCAACGGCCGAGGGTTTCCATATCGGCAAGGTAATGAAGGAACCTTTGTAACACTGCGATGAATAAGAAAAAAGAATTCTCCAAATAAAAAAAATTTCACAGATTTTTCGTCACTCATGCGCCTCATAAGTAGGTGTGCATGTATATTATTAACGAAAATCTGTGAAATCTTTGTTATATGTTGTGGGATTGTAGGAAATACTCAGCGTTTAGCCTTATACACTCCGTAGCTCGTTGAACCGTAGTTGTTTACTGTCACCAATATATGGTAGTACTCATCGTAGCTATCATCGGGCGAACCTATACTTACAACGAACTTCAACACGTTGCCTGACACTTCTTCAAAGTTCATGCCCAGCAATACCCCGTCCTTACGGAATTGCTCTGGCAGCGTTTCGCCAAACGACTGTTTGGTAAAAGACTTATCAAAGAACACGCTGCCATCTGCCCTTTTCACTACAAGTTGTATGCTGTTGTCATAGTAGGGTATGTCGTGGTTTGTCACTTTCGGCAGGCTTTCATCTGACGTTCGGCTGATGGTATAGCTATAGTTTCCTCCACCTATCCACGTCACTTCACCCGTCATCGTTTCATCCTGCATGACCTCTGTATCTGTGCGGGGCTTGTCAATCACCTTATCTACTACGATCTCCTCCGGCTCTTTCTTCTCCTTACACGAGCAGACTACCGTCAGCATAAAAACAAAAAGTAAGAAGCAAACACTCTGTTTGCCTCTTACCATATTCATATTTTTATTTCCCAGCATTACTTATTGCTTATGCGCTCTATGTATTTATCAATCTCCTGAGAAGCAGCACTGTTGACGTACTTCTCCTTTATCTGCTGATATATTTTCAGAGCTTCGTCTGTCTTCTTCTGGCTCTCAAGCAGACGTGCTGCCTGTATCAGGTAGATTGGAGACAGGCTGTTGTTTACACCGTCAGCAGCGCGTGAATCTGCCATATCAGCAGCCTTCTTCAGTTTGCTGATAGCCTCGTCAATCTTGCCGGTGTTAGCATACGCATTGCCAAGGGCTGCCACCATTGCAGGGCTTATCACAGCATCGCTCTGCGGAGAGAACTGGTCAAGATACTTGATCGCTTCCTGCCACTTACCCTGCTGAGCATAGCACAGGCCTGCATAGCCACGAGCCAGATTGGCTGCGTCCGTACCACCATAATTCTCTGATACAGCGAGAAATCCCTCGAAAGTCTTATCACCATTAAGTGCCTTCTGGAAGTCCTGCTGTGCGAACGCTTCCTGCGCCTTGGCCATAGCAGTAGCTGCCTTATTCTCACGTGGCTCAGAGATAAAATTCTTATACACTATCCATCCTGCAACAACCACTATTAACGCTGCAACAGCGATAAGTGCTTGCTTGCGGTACTTCTGCAGGAAAGCCTCCTGCTTGTTGAGGGTCTGCTCAAACTGAGACACCTCGCTTGCTTGCTGTTTTGCCATTATTATTTATGTTTTTATTCTTATTCAGAGTTTACGAAACGCAAAGTTACTAATTTTCCCTGACATAACGAAATATATTCACATAAATTAAGATTTTCGTTGATTATTGTAACAAGGGGAGCATACAATTCCAGCGTTGCGGAATGATGTATGCTCCCCTTTGTATTTGTATTTTACGAATTCTATACGTTGTTTAGAATTGGAAGTAGTTCTTTGCGTTGTTGTAGCAGATGTCTTCTACCATCTGGCGCACGCGCTTCTCCTCGTAGCCAGTGAATGGTATCATTCCCTTCTCAATGTCGTTACCGAGCAGGTTACACATGGTACGACGGAAGTACTCATGACGTGGGTAAGACAGGAATGAGCGTGAGTCTGTCAACATACCTACGAAGCGAGAGAGCAGACCGAGCAGCGACAGCGCGTTCATCTGCTTCTCCATGCCGTCCTTTTGATCAAGGAACCACCAGCCAGAACCCCACTGTATCTTGCCAGGGCAAGAGCCATCCTGGAAGTTGCCAAGCATCGTAGCCAATACTTCGTTGGCGCATGGGTTGAGGTTGTAGAGTATCGTCTTAGTAAGTTTGCCTGCCATATTGAGTTCGTCAAGGAAGTGTGAGCATGCCTTTGCCGTTGTGAACTCACCGATTGAGTCGAAGCCTGTATCGGCTCCAAGCTGGTTAAACATCTTAGTGTTGTTGTTGCGGATTGCACCATAATGGAACTGCTGTGTCCATCCGGCATTATAGTCCATGATGGCCATTTCCTTAAGGAAGGCGTGCTTATACTTGCGCTGCTCTTCTACACTCACCGCCTTACCTGCGAGGGCTTTGTCGAGTATTGCGTCGATTTCTGCATCAGTGTATGGTTCGTCATAGAACTCCTCAATACCGTGATCTGAGAGTTTGCAACCCTTTGAGGCAAAAAAGTCATGACGCTTCTGCAGTGCATCGATAAGATCAGCGAATTTCTTTATTTCCACACCTGCAACTGCTGAGAGTTTCTCTATGTAAGCCTTGAACGTAGCAGCCTCTATGTTCATTGCTGCGTCAGGACGCCATGCCGGTATCATGCGTGTCTTGCAGGTCTTGTCGGCCGCCACGATGTCATGCCACTCCAGTGTGTCGGCTGGGTCATCGGTTGTGCAGACGAGCTCAACATTGTAATGCTCCATCAATCCACGTGGAGTAAACTTAGGGTCGTTGGCTATGAGGTCATTACACTTGTCGTATATCTCACGCGCATTCTCTGGGTTCAGTGTCTCGTTGATGCCGAAGGCTGTCTTCAGCTCAAGGTGTGTCCAGTGATACAGTGGGTTGCGGAACGTGTAAGGCACAGTCTCTGCCCACTTCTCAAACTTCTCCCAGTCAGTGGTATCCTTGCCGGTGCAGAAACGCTCATCAACACCGTTAGAGCGCATAGCACGCCACTTGTAGTGGTCGCCCATGAGCCATATCTGCGCAATTGAGTCAAAGCGCTTATTCTCTGCCACCATCTGTGGAATGAGGTGACAATGATAGTCGATGATTGGCATCTTGGCCGCATGGTTGTGGTAAAGGTCCTGCGCGGTTTTGGTCTCAAGCAGGAAGTTCTCGTCGTTAAACTGTTTCATAGTCTTGATTATAGTTATACATTTATTTGGTTTTGCTTTTGACTAAAGTCAATATTTATGCAAAGATACAAATATTTCTTGAAACGACCTAACTTTTCATTAACTAATTAGATTTATTTAACTAAAGTTTCTCACCATCTATTTTACTGGTATATTGAGAAATCAGATATTCAGAAATAACGATGAAGGCTCTCTTTTTCATACAAATATTTGCTCAGTTCACAGATTTTGTATAATTTTGCATTTATAACGGTTTCTACTTATTCGTTATAGTTTCTGTACCTTCTGTAAAATACAAACTTACAACACTTTTCCAAGAAAACATTATTTTATCGGTTTTGCAAAGGATGGGAAGTTTTATTAACTAAAACAGGAAAAAGCAATCGAAATGAGAAAAATACTGTCATGGATATTCGCCGCCATTCTCTTTTGCGGCACAACAGCCACTTTCACATCATGTAGCAGCGATGACGACGTAATAAAAGATGATATTGAGAAATTTGAACCGATACCTACTACGTCTGTTATCACCAGTACAAAACACGACGATGAGAAAAAGTTGACTATAATAAACTTCAACTATCCTTCCACCGACCCTAATGGCAATCCCGTCATGCTCTCAGCCTCAATAATCATTGGCGACGAAGTGCAGCCTAATGATGCAGACAATACAGACAATGCAGCAGAGAAAGCAGCCAAGGGTTTCTTAATTTACAACCATTTCACCGTGTATGAGGCTTCTGAGTGTCCTACAAAGGGTGATACAAAGTTCCCTGAAATGGTGGCTGGTAGCGGACTGATTGCCGTGGCTGCCGACTACTACGGCTTTGGCAGTACAGAGGACAAGCCACAGGCTTACTGTATGCCAAGCACTAATGCCCGCGCCAGCGTTGACGCTTTGCTGCAAGCAAAAATCCTGCTCGCTAACATGGGCTACTCATGGGGTACTGCTCTCTTCAACATAGGCTACTCTCAGGGGGCACAGACAGCCATGGGGGTGGTGAGGCTGCTGACTGAGGAGTACCCTGACATCAAACTAAACTACACCGTTGCAGGTGGCGGACCTTATGACATCAGCGAGACTTATCGTATATTGCTTTCTACAGAACAGACAGAAATGCCCTCAACAGTCATCGGCACCGTGTTGGCATACAACCACTTCCTTAACATGGGCATAAGCCGCAAACAAATGTTTAAGGAACCACTGCTGAGCAATGTGGACGAATGGGTGCTGAGCAAGAAATATACTCGTGAGCAGATTGACGAGAAAGTGGCTACTCAGACAGTAAGTGAATTTTTGTCTGACGAACTGTGTGACCTTAACACTGACATATCGAAAAGGTTTATCAATGAGTTTCAGAAAGAAAACTTATGCACTGGATGGTCTCCACGCTCTAACGAGAAGATTTTCCTCCTGCATCAAAAGAATGATGCCACAGTGCCTATTGAGAATACAAAAAAAATGGTGCAATTCCTAAAAGAAAAGGGAGTAAACGTAGAGTTTTACTATAATGATGCTATAATTGACAAATCGCTCGGTGCACATGAGAATGGTGCCATACCTTTCGCCATAATGGCTGTCACAAAGATCTGCAGCGAACTAAACATATCTCCTTGGATAGACATCACTAAAGTTAAGTTCTGACAGTTTTTATGAACTATTCAGATTAAATCCAATATATTGGCCTAACAACCAATATATTGGATTTATTCATAATTTCTACTTTCTGATTTATATTTTACCAGACACCAATAATTAAATACAAACGGGAGGGGCTTGCCATAAATAGAAAATATCCGAAATGCTGTATTTCAAGCACTTCGGATAAATGACATATTGTTTACCGAACACCAATAATTTCATATTTGTTTTGTTTATTGGTTTTTAATCTAAATATTTATGAATAAATGAAGTCACTCCTTGCCATCGCTGATGTGATTTTGAAGATTGTTCCGGAACACAAAATGTGATTCTGAAGATTATTCTGGAACACAAAAAAAACTCTGGAGTAACATTGTTGTTATCCAGAGTTTTCTTTCCTTTCGGAGTGTTTTAAAAAGAAGGCGGTGTCCTAC
>CAMNCV010000137.1 GCA_946534585.1 uncultured Prevotellaceae bacterium | reverse complement strand
TAAACCTATATATATACAGATGGCAGACCGCCTGTGCGACGAGATACTGTCTGGAGTGTATAAAGACGATGACCGCATACCGTCGGTAAGGGAGTATGCCGTATTGCTTGAGGTGAACACCAACACGGCGGTGAAGGCATACGAACAACTGGCGCGCGAGGAAATCATATACAACAAGCGCGGACTGGGTTACTTCGTGACCAAAGGAGCAAAGAAACAGATTATGAAGTCTCGTAAAAAGGAGTTTATGAAGGAGCGCCTGCCAGAGCTGTTCCGGCAGATGCAGCTGCTCGGCATCACGCTCGATGACATTGCAGAGGCATACCATTCGTCACAAAACAATGCATAATATCCCAGACACTTTGAGGGAAGTGTGACAAAATCAGACAATCGAAAAATTATCTGCGGATTTTAGGTTTAAGAAATTCCTGCAAAACATTTGCGTATCTCAGAACTTATACTTAATTTTGTCTGCACATATTTACTATATTCACAAATATCATGTCAGCAAAACATATACTACTCTCAATGCTGTACTGCTGTGGCATATCCATACCAGCCAGCGCACAGACTATATTCCATTATGAAGGCAGGCGCATGACATCGTCTGACACTTGCCTGTATGTCAGCAGCAACGTAAAGACGAAGCCCGTCAGGTTCACGTTTCATAGCGTAGAAGAGGCTCTTCGTTTTGCAGAGCAACGCAGTGACGAAGGCAAGCACCGCACGCTCTACATAGAGCCATCGGTATATTGGCTCGATGACCCTGACGACCCTGAAATACGCAGACCACGCACGGGCAGCACTCCGTTTGCAATGGAGGTTCGGTTATCTGACGTATCTCTCATAGGACTGGGCACACGGGCTGACGATGTGGTACTGGCAGTAAACCGTGGGCAAACCCAGGGGGCTGATGGCAATTTCACCATGTTCTCATGGGAAGGTTCCCGCGTCAGTGCCGAGAATATCACCTTCGGCAACTACTGCAACGTAGATCTCATCTATGAGCGCAATCCGCAAATGAACCGCAACCGTCGTAAGCAAACCATCGTGCAGGCACAGATAGCTATCTGCCACGGCGACGATTTCCGTTTCAAGAACTGCAGATTTATATCCCGACTGAACCTTTGTCCGTTTGTCGGCGCGCCACATACCACATATAACGATTGCTACTTCGAATGTACTGACGATGCCCTCTGTGGCACTGGTACCTACAAGAACTGTCGCTTCACGTTCTTCTCCAGCAAACCTTTTTACACGACAGACAAGAATATCGGTGTGCGTTTCTATGATTGTGACATACACTCAAAAACCCATGGTACGCAGTATCTGACAAAAGTCAGCGGTCCTGTCATCATGGAGCGTTGCAGATGGACGAGCGACGACCCCGAAATAAAGATTGAATGGAACAAGCGTCCCGACCCACAACACTTCTGCCGCATGACCGACTGCACACTCAATGGAAAGCCACTCTATGTGCCTACGCCTACGGAACCTCTGCCTGTGGCATTACCTCCATTCCCTCTGCAACAGCAGCCACGTATAATTCAAGGGCAATGGACAATAGACTGCTACAAACCAAGCGATACGGCTGACTACCCATGGCAACCCGACCCTACACTGCCTGCATGGGGATATGCCGAAGGAATGGACGGTGCTGAGGGGTCATGGGGATTGGTACAGTTGCAAAAGGGTGCCCGTCTGATGTTTACCGACAACACACCGAAGGACGCACCACGCTCTGCTATCGTAACACTCGACCCCTGCAAGGGACCCGGACAGGGCTTTGGGTCTGCCACAGGACAGTATCTCGACATCTGTATCTGCTTCGATACCCAGACACTGACGGGCTATGGATTGCGCTTTATACGCACCCCTGACTACGACCATGCCGTGGAGACATACCTCGTAGAATACCAACAAGGCACAATAACTGCTATCAGTAAACCCGAGCGCTGCGACCTCTTTAAGCGTGGATGCACCGTGACGCTCACGGCAGAACATGATGTTCTCAAGGCCATAATACAAAACATTCCCTCCCCCATCCTATCCATGGATGAAGGAGAGAATTATAATAAAAACAAAATATCACTCAAGGAGCAGACACTAAGCGCCACGATGCAGCATCCTAACGACTTCCGTGGCTTCCACTTGCAGCACACAGGCAGCACCGGTGCCTCTGCCACAGTGATAAAGAGCATCATACTGAAATAGAAGGGAAGTAGTAGAAGCTGTAGAAAACTGTCAATTTCCTATCACTCTACTACAACATCTGCCATATCTATTTCTTCAGATATTCTATGCAATCTTCGAAGGTCTGGAAGGTATGCTCCTCCGGTATGAGCGTAGGGATGATGTGAGTCTTATGTAATATGGCATCAGCCTGCGGCTGTATGATGGTCATGAGCACCTCAATGCCCTGAGCCTGCAGGTCTTTTATGGCAGTCTCAAGAGCGTAAGCACCCGACTGATCCATAAACGTCACACGTTTCATGCGGATTACTACAGTCTTGATACCTTCCGTAGGTACTTCGTGCATCACCTTATTGAAACCCGTGATAGAAGCGAAGAACACTGGTCCGCCAAGACGCATAATGTAGATATGCTGTTTCATCTCTTCGGTTACGCCAGTCTCATCCTCCCATGGAGTATTGTGGTCGAAGCCTTCGTTTAGCACACCGCCTTCATACTGACGTTCCGCAAGGTCGCCCGCACGCTTCATGAAAAGTACTGCTGCTATTACCATTCCTATGCCTACTGCCGTAAGCAAATCTACGAATACTGTCATTAGGAAAACCACTAACAACACAAAGGCATCAGCCTTAGGAATGTGTGTGAGGTCACGAAACCCACGGAAGTCGATTATTCCCCAGCCTACGGTAATCAATATGCCTGCAAGGACTGACAGCGGTACATATTTTACCAATGAACCCAGGCCGAGCAATATAGCAAGTAGGAACAAAGCATGAACCATACCCGAAATCTGCGTGCGCCCGCCACTCTTTACATTAACTACCGTACGCATTGTAGCACCAGCACCAGCAATACCACAGAACAAACCTGCTACAGCATTACCAATGCCCTGTCCGATAAGTTCTTTATTGGAATTGTGCTTTGTCTTCGTAATATTGTCAGCCACAACTGACGTCAGCAGCGTATCTATAGAACCTAAACCAGCGAGTGTCAAGCCTGGTATAATGGATGCTTCTATTGTCTGCCACCAGTCAATGCCTTCAAGGTTTATACCATCTTTCATAAAGAAAGGCAGAGGTAAGCCTGATGGTATGTTGCCAATGGTCAGCGCAGCATCAAACGAACAAAGCAGCGACACTATGGTCATAACGATAAGTGCCACAAGCGTAGCAGGCACTTTCTTTGTCAGTCGAGGCAGAAGTATAATTATAGCTATAGTACACACTCCGAGTATCAGTGCCAACCAACTGATGCCTCCGGCGCAAGCTGCTGGGAAACCTATTATCATGTCGATAGTACTGATTGGTGATTTCTTGCCTATCAGCGGATATATCTGCTGCAGGATGATGATAACACCGATACCACTCATAAATCCAGAGAGTACCGGATAAGGAATGTAACGCACATATTTACCAATGCGTATCAGTCCGAAGATTATCTGGAAAAGTCCGCAAAACATGCCTGCCATAGCCATGGCAATAAGCACTGCAGAGATATTGCCGCTTGAAGCCGTCCAGGCTGCGCTGATGAGTGAAGCCGTAATGACGGTCATCGGTCCGGTAGGACCGCTGATTTGCGAGTGAGTACCCCCGAAGAGAGCGGCGAAAAATCCGAGCAATGTTGCTCCTACCAGTCCAGCCAACGCACCTATTGGTGCTGCAGCAGGGTCATTGACACCGCCAAAGGCTTGTATGCCGAACGCCAAAGCCAAAGGCAGAGCCACAATACCAGCGGTTACACCACCAAAGACATCGCCCTTGATGTTGTTTGTTTCAATAAATTTCATTTTCGTTATTATATCTTCTTTGCTTTATGATGTTATCCTAAGTAAATGCCTGATTTACGCTATGTTATCTTAACCATAGCATTCTTCTCACATGAAGCTTCCATAAAAGAAAGTGCAAAGGTACAAAAAAAAATTGAAACGAAGAAAGGATTGAGAAAAAAAACACATCCTACAGGTAAATTATCAACTACAAATCATGAATTATGAATTGTTTTTGTAACTTTGCATTACATGAGAGTTGTACAGGTTCGATTGGGATACTCATCAATTAATAGAAAAACCGAGAGACCGCATCTCTTGCCAATGGCGGGCCACAATGCAGGTTGGTCAATGATAGTCGTCAGTGAGTCCTTTTACGGCATGCGGCATATATCACAGCTTGGAAACCGCACGGTCGGTGGATTACAACGGCATTAGAGCACTCTAACAATCACTACTCGGAGTTTTCATCACATCACCCGTGCAACTCTCATTTTCTATTTATCTCTGTTTCTTTTTCTATTTCCTTGGCTTCATTCCACAAATCATCCATTTCCCCGAGCGTCAAATCCTTGATGTCCCGTCCCTGTTCCTTAGCTTTCTGCTCAACATAGCCGAAGCGACGCATGAACTTGCGGTTGGTAAGTTCCAAGGCTGTATCAGGGTTCACATGGTAAAGGCGCGCTGCATTAACCAGCGAGAACAACACATCACCCATTTCACGCTCAGCAGAATCTCTGTCGCCACGTTCCAACTCGGCTTTCAGTTCACCGATTTCCTCAAAAACCTTGTCCCAGACATCCTCTCGCTTATCCCAGTCGAAGCCCACGTTGCGAGCCTTATCCTGTATGCGGTAGGCCTTAATGAGCGAGGGCAGCGAGCGCGGCACTCCCGACAGCACTGTCTTGTTGCCGTCCTTTTCCTTCTGCTTTACCTGCTCCCAGATAGCACTCACTTCTTCTGAATTAGCTGCTGACTTATCACCATATATGTGAGGATGACGGAATACGAGTTTGTCGGCTTCCTTAGTGAGCACATCGCACATATCAAACCTGCCCTGCTCACGCCCTATCATGGCATAGAACACGAGGTGTTCCATTACATCGCCCATTTCCTTCTGTATCTCCTTCGGGTCATCATCCATTATGGCATCGCAGAGTTCAAAAGCCTCTTCTATAGTATGCGGACGCAACGATTGGTTGGTCTGCTTATGATCCCACGGACATTTCTCTCTCAGTTCATCCTGAATATCAAGCAGGCGCGAGAAAGCCTGCAGTGTTTCTTCCCTTGTATGCATTGGTGTTATGGTGGGTTCTAAAAATTCCCACGAGTTAAATTAGTCAATTATATGAATATCATTATGTCATATTTTTGTTTTTCAAAAATCTGACAGTGGGAATTATAAGAACCCACCTTGTATGATTATATGTTACGAAACTATGAATTACGAGTTACGATGCCATGGACTACGGACCACGAACAATGAATTAAAAAGTATGATTACCTCTTGACTTGATGCCCTTGCATCATATAAAGCCAAAGGGTAATCATACCTTATTACATATCATCGCATCCCATGCGTCGTCTTAATCAATCAGTGTTGACGAGCGCACGCGGCTCAATGTCTCAGGTGTCATCTGCAGATAGCTGGCTATATATACCAACGGAGCACGCAATACAACTTTTGGCATCTGTCGGCAGATGCGGCGATAGCGGTCCTGCGCAGTCTCAAAGCGCACGAGGTCAGCATGTATCTGAGCCTCTATGAGTTGTCCTTCGAGTATCTTGCGATAAAGAATCTGTATATTCTGGTTATGCAAAGCAACCTCTTCAAGGCGCTTCTTTGGCAGCGCATAGACATAGCACGGCTCCAGAGCCTCTATCGTTTCCTGCGATGGTGCTTCCTTGAACAGGCTCTCTACGCTCATAAACATGCTGCCATCAACACCGAGATGCGAAGTCATCTCCTTACCATTCTTGAAATAATACTGGCGTATCAGTCCCTGATAGAGGAAGTATATATATTTGCTTACTTCTCCGTCCTTGAGTATTTTCTCTCCTTTTACGAACTTCATCGGCATGATAATGCCCTCCAGAACATCGAGTTCCTCATAGGTCATAGTACTGAAACGACGTGCTAATTCGCGCGCCACGTCTCTAATAGGAATTGTCAGGTCTTTCATTTCTGTCTATTATTATTTAAGGTAGGATTATTTTTTTCAATTCATACTGTTTAAACAGCATATACATAAGTTGTAACCGTATCAATCAAGCTTCAGCACTGCGAGGAAAGCCTTCTGTGGCACTTCCACGTTGCCAATCTGCTTCATGCGTTTCTTACCCTTTTTCTGCTTTTCAAGCAACTTGCGCTTACGACTGACGTCACCGCCATAACACTTTGCCGTCACATCCTTACGCACACACTTGATAGTCTCTCGTGCTATAATCTTAGCACCTATGGCAGCCTGTATGGCTATATCAAACTGCTGGCGCGGTATGAGTTCCTTGAGTTTCTCACACATACGGCGACCGAATGTCACTGCATTGTCGTTGTGAGTAAGCGTTGACAAGGCATCAACAGGTTCGCCATTGAGCAGTATGTCGAGTTTAGCCAGTTTCGACGGACGGAACGAATCAATATGATAGTCAAACGATGCGTAGCCCTTTGAAATCGACTTCAACTTGTCATAGAAATCTATCACTATCTCACCCAGCGGGATATAGAAGTGAAGTTCCACGCGGTTGCCGCTCACATACTCCTGATTGATAAGTTCTCCACGCTTGTCCAGACACAGTTTCATGATACCTCCTATATAGTTGGCATCGGTTATTATCGTTGCCTTGATGTAAGGCTCCTCGATATGGTCTATCATTGTCACCTCTGGCAAGCCAGAAGGGTTATGTACTTCCTTCACCCCACCCTGCTTGTCATAAACCATATACGACACGTTAGGCACGGTAGTGATTACATCCATATTGAATTCGCGGTCAAGACGCTCCTGTACTATCTCCATGTGGAGCAGTCCGAGAAATCCGCAACGGAATCCGAAGCCGAGCGCTACGGAAGACTCTGGCATAAACGTCAGCGAAGCATCGTTAAGCTGCAGTTTCTCAAGCGAGGCGCGCAGGTTCTCATAGTCAGCAGGGTCTATCGGATAGACACCGGCAAACACCATAGGCTTTACCTCCTGGAAGCCAGAGATGGCCTCGCTGCATGGGCGCTCTATGTGAGTGATTGTGTCGCCAACCTTCACCTCCTTGGCATCCTTGATGCCTGAAATGATGTAGCCTACCTCGCCAGTACACAGTTCCTTACGCGGCACCATATCCATCTTGAGTATGCCGATTTCATCAGCATCATACTCCATGCCGGTATTGAAGAACTTCACCTTATCGCCCTTGCGTATCGAACCGTTCTGTATCTTGAAGTAAGCTATGATACCGCGGAAACTGTTAAACACGGAATCGAATATCAACGCCTGCAACGGAGCTTCAGCATCACCTTTCGGGGCGGGTATGCGCTCTACCACAGCATCGAGTATTTCCGATATTCCCTCACCCGTACGACCGCTGGCGCGGATAATTTCCTCTGGCTTACAGCCTATGAGCTCTACAATCTCATCTTCCACTTCATCGGGATGTGCGGCCGGCATATCTATCTTATTGATTACGGGAATTATCTCAAGATCATGGTCAATGGCCATGTAAAGGTTAGAGATGGTCTGCGCCTGCACGCCCTGCGTGGCATCTACCACGAGTATTGCGCCCTCACAAGCGGCAATGCTTCGGCTGACTTCGTATGAGAAATCTACGTGTCCTGGAGTGTCAATGAGATTAAGTATATATTTCGTTCCGTCTTTTTCGTACTCCATCTGGATGGCATGGCTCTTGATGGTGATGCCACGTTCCTTCTCCAAATCCATGTCATCAAGCATCTGCCCCTCGGTTATCTGAATGGTATTGGTATATTCAAGCAATCGGTCGGCTATTGTGCTCTTGCCATGGTCGATGTGTGCGATGATACAGAAGTTTCTTATATGATTCATAAATGCAAAGATAATTTGTTTTTTTCAATTATACAAGCAAAACGGATGTTTTTTTTCTTTTTTTATTGTATTTCTGACGGAAAAAGCTTAATTTTGCATCAAAATTTCATAATTCGGGTATCATTATGACCAAAAAAAACTATCTTATATCAATTCTTGCCTTTTCAGCCTTGTTTCTTTCGTCATGCCAAGAGACGATGGAGGAGCGCGCTGCGCGTGAGGCTAAGAACTACACACGGAAATATTGTCCTACGCCCTTTGTCAATTACGTGCGCACGGACAGTGTGACCTTTGACACTCGTACGCGTACCTATACTTACCACTGCACCTTCAGCGGCGTGCTTGACGATGCAGAGGCCATAGAGACCCATCGTTCCAAGATTGAGGACATGCTACGCTCATCGGTGCGTGGCTCTACTTCGATGAAGCCATACGTAGAGGCTGGGTTCCATTTCATCTATCTATGCCGTTCTGAGAGCAACCCCAAGGAGATACTGGTGAAGACGGTCTTCTGACGGATTTACCGCCTGTATTTCAAGGCTTTACATTTGTTTCCCACGCATTGTTTTCACATCTCTTCTGTAAAAGCTATGCAATTACCGTGTAATAGCTATCTGATTATACAGTAAAAGCTATGCGATTACCATGTAATTGCTATGCGATAACAAAGCAATCAGCATCTGATTACCAAGGCAATCAGATGCTGATTTGTTTTTACTGCGTTATTTACCTGAATTTCAATCTTTTCCTCATACAGAGTTCTTTACTTCGCATCCTCCAATGGTACGGTGAAGTATTCCTTCTTGCCTGATGGATAGAGGCCCTTGATGTAGAGCACAGGGTCTTTGCTCTTGTTGGCGCTCTTGACAGCCTCGTTGAGGTCAGAGAGTTCCTTCATAGGCTGCTCGTTGACGGTCTGTATCACGAAGCCCACAGGTATGCCGCGCTCACGGAAACGTCCGCTGTTGACTTTGGTTACTTTCAGTCCATACTTGATGTCGAGTTCTGCCTTTTCCTTATCGTTAACCTCACGAAGCACGGCTCCAAGCACGTCGAGGTCAGCATCTTTCACTACCTTGGTATTGCCTTGTTCGTTCTTCAGCGTAACGGTAGCGTTCTTCTTCGATTTCTTATGCAGATATGACAGTGTCACCTTATCGCCAGGGCGCTTTGTAGCAAGTATCTCTTGCAGTTCTGCCATCTTCGTAACCTTCTGTCCGTCAACGGCCGTGATTACGTCGCCTTCTTCAAGACCTGCATCTGCTGCCGCACCATCATCAATCACCTTTGCTACGTAGATACCCTCGTTGGTGCCGAGGTCTATCTCCTTGCCCTGCTCTTTCTGCGAGTCAATGTATGAGCGTGCGTCCTGTCCCTGTATGCCGATGAGGCCACGCTGTACGGTGCCGTACTCCTTAAGGTCAGCCACTACCTTGTTCATTATAGTGGTAGGGATGGCAAATCCGTAACCGATGTTGCTGCCCGTAGGCGATGTCAGCATGGCATTGATGCCTATCAGTTCACCGCGTGCATTGACAAGCGCACCGCCGGAGTTACCCTGATTGATGGCAGCATCGGTCTGTATGAAAGCCTCAACGCCATTGGCACCAAGCGAACGAGCCTTGGCACTGACGATACCTGCGGTTACCGTGGCACGCAGGTTGAGCGGATGACCGATGGCGAGGACCCACTCGCCTACCTTGATGTCGTCACTTGAGATTACTTTTATGGCAGGTAGTCCGCTGGCTGTCACTTTGATGAGTGCCAGGTCTGTATTCTTGTCAGTACCGATGATGCGCGCAGAGAACTCGCGGTTATCGTTGAGCGTCACGATAAGTTCGTCTGCTCCCTCGACAACGTGGTTATTGGTTACGATATAGCCGTCCTCGCTAATGATAACGCCTGAGCCAGTAGCCTCCTTCTTTGGTGTCTGCACCTTGCGTTTCTGCGGTGTCTGCTGACGCTGACCAAAGAAGCCGAATGGGTCAAACATATCACCGAACGGATCGCTCTGAACCTCTACCTCACGCACCTTCGAGTTCTGCACGTATTTTATATGTACCACACATGGCAATGCTTTCTCAGCAGCTACCGTGAGGTCAACGGGCTGCCCAGCTATAGCTGCTGGCGATGCCGCCATAGCCTTGTCAATGGTGCAGAATGCAAACGATGTACCAAGCGCAAGGGTTACTACCCCTGCTGCTGACAAAATGCTTTTCGTGATTTTCTTCATTATCTTCTTCATTGCTTAAAGAGTTATATTATTCTGTTCATTTATCAATGGAAATTCATTATAGGCGGGCTTGGTTCACACCCTCCTTTTTAACTTATTTCCGACTGCAAAGTTAAACAGAATATATCATAAACACGAATTTAAGCCCTTACTTTTGATATTTTTTAATTTTTTCCGCGCTTGTGTTAACGTGCGTTTATGTTTTCATGCCCTGCTTTAATAGTTTTTTACGCTCATCACACGCACCGCTGACAAACTAAAATTTCACCACTTACCATGCAATCCATACAATATTTCCAACCAGAGTGCGTTATTATTCTGATGAATACTGTAATTAAACAACATACGAACAGCAGCACAAGTGCGAGATTAGCATTACTCGCTGTCGTTCTCTTTGCTCATTTCTCTCTGTTTGCCCTACACGCTGTAGCGCAGGATTTCGTACTCACTGGCCGCGTAATGGACGAGCAGGGCAATCCCGTGGAACTATGCACCGTGTCATGCCTGAAACAGGCAAAGGTTGTCATGACCAACCTGAAGGGCGAGTTCTCCATGTCACTTTCATCGGCAGACTCTGTCGTAGTGCGTTTCTCCATGATTGGATACAAGGCTAAGACACGCGTGCTACGGCGTCCACGTGGCAGGCAAAACCTGCAAATCACGCTCTATGAAGACCGTCAGGAACTACAGGAGGTTACAATAACAGAGAAAAAACGACAGAGCGGAACTGCTCAGGAACTCGACATTGCCGATGCTAAACAGGCGCCTTCTGCCAGTGGCAACGCCGTAGAAGAACTCATACAACAGCAGGCAGGAGTAAGCACACACAGCGAATTATCGTCGCAATACAACGTGCGTGGAGGCTCATTTGACGAGAATTCTGTATATATAAACAATGTTGAGGTATATCGTCCTTTCCTTGTGCGCTCGGGTCAGCAAGAGGGACTGTCAATAATCAATCCCGACATGGTGGAGAAGATAGCCTTTTCTACTGGCGGCTATGAAGCAAAATATGGCGACAAGATGTCGTCAGCACTCGACATTACCTACCATCGTCCTACCCGCACGGAGGCTTCGCTGTCTGCAAGTCTGCTGGGAGCATCGGCATATTTAGGCCTGGGCGGAAAGAAATTCAGCTGGGCTAACGGTTTCAGATACAAGCAGACGAAAGCATTGCTGAAGAGTTTTGACACCACAGGCGAGTATGACCCACAATTCATTGACTACCAGACATACCTGACATTTACCCCAAACAAACGCTGGCAGGTGGAGTTTATTGGTGACATCTCACAATCAAAATACAATTTCTACCCCAAAGACCGCGAGACTACATTCGGTACGCAGGATAACCTGAAGGCCTTCAGAGTTTACTTCGACGGACAAGAGAAAGACCTCTTCCGTACCTATTTCGGCACGCTGACCCTACGTCGCACCATTTCCGACAAAGCCGTAGTGTCACTCATTGGTTCGGCTTTCCACACCAAAGAGCAGGAGACATACGACA
This sequence comes from uncultured Prevotellaceae bacterium, assembly GCA_946534585.1. GTDB lineage: Bacteria > Bacteroidota > Bacteroidia > Bacteroidales > Bacteroidaceae > Prevotella. The sequence goes on along the minus strand of CAMNCV010000137.1, from coordinate 78,752 downwards.
TACAAGGACAGTATTGGCTCTCGCAAACAGAGACGCAGGAGAATATGGGAGTAGGCACGTACATGGAGTACGCACGCAACTACCTCACGGCAAACGTGGCAAGCCTGAAGCTCATGCTTGACCGCAAGACACGACATCACGCAATACAGGCAGCAATAGCCATGAAATGGGAGCATATTACGGAAAACACACGTGAATACGAGATGCGCGACTCTTCTGGTTATGTCATGCCACACACTGGCACCGACCTGAATATGATATACACGCTTGCCGCGCGCAACTCGCTACGTGCACGACGCATAGAGGCTTACATACAGGATACATGGAAGTTTCCTTCTCCATTGGAGACGAATTTCTATACGCTGAACTATGGTATAAGGTTTGCCAACTGGTCATTTAACGAAGAAAGTATCGTTTCACCACGCGTATCCTTGTCTGCTGTGCCATACTGGAATAACGATGTCACGCTGCGTTTTGCCGCAGGTATGTACTATCAGGCACCTTTCTTCAAAGAACTGCGTGACACTACGACCATCGGCGGTGTAACCTATGCCACTCTGAACAAGAAAATAAAATCACAACAGAGCATACACCTCATAGCAGCCCTTGATTACCGTTTCAAAGCAGGTGGCAGGCCTTATAAATTCTCAGCAGAGGCTTATTACAAGATACTATCTAATCTGATACCATATAGCGTAAACAACGTTAAGGTAACCTACAACGGTGTAAACGAAGCCAAAGGCCACATTGCCGGCATAGACTTCAAACTATACGGAGAGTTTGTTCCAGGTACTGACTCATGGCTTACGTTCTCACTCATGTCAACAGGCATGAAATATCGTGGAGAGAGCATTCCTCTGCCTACTGATCAGCGCTACGCTATCAATCTCTTTTTTACAGATTACTTCCCTGGCACCGACCGCTGGCGCATGACGCTGAAGTTGGCGTATGCCGACGGACTGCCATTCGGACCTCCACATACTGACAATGCACGTCAGCACTTCCGTGCGCCTGCCTACCAACGAGTGGACATCGGTATGAGTTATCGTGCTTACAAGCGTGACATGACCATTCCTGTGTATGATGAAAACGACGCTACTGCAAAGAAAGAGGCAGAAAAGAAACGCAGACAAAATGGTAAGTTCTGCCTGCGCAACATCTGGCTGAGCATTGACTGTCTGAACCTGCTCGGCCATAACAACGTCAACTCATACTACTGGGTAACCGATGTACAGAATTACCAGTATGCTGTACCTAACTACTTAACCGGGCGTCAACTGAACTTCCGTTTGTCTATGGATTTCTAAAACAATCAAAAAAAAAGTCCGACAGGTTTTTACTTGTCGGACTTCTTTTTATATTTGACTACCGAATGAACATTCACTCATAGTCATAAGTAGGTTATTACTCCTTTGTAATAGTTCGTGACACCACGCCTTCTGCAGTTTCCTGACGTATGATGTATATTCCACGTGGCAGGTTTGCAACATCATTTGTTGGCAACTCACGTCCATATACATCGTAGATAACAGTGCGCACTATCTCTGACTGCATATCCACCTGACTGATAGCATCAGCCTCCGTAACATGTATTACGAGGGTATCATTTGCTGCATCCAGGTTCTTACCGTTAAGGCTCGTTACCTTGATAGGTATTCTGTAATCGCCCACCGCTGTTGGCACACCACTAATCTGTATTGTCTTGTCAACAGTTGAAATAGTCTTCTTCAGTCCCGCAGGCAGTCCCACAATAGAAGTGTTGTCACTATTATAAGTACGCGTCTGCATTATGCTCTTGGCATAGCGAGTATTTGAGAAATAAGAGAACTCCTCGCCCACCTTCACGGTGTATTCAAGTTCCTTGTTCTCCAACGACGGCAATGTCTCAACAGCAAGATTATAGCCGAGGTGTGGAGGCTGGTTGTATGCAGTGTTCTGCCAGCAGATACCCATACGGTATGTATGGTCGTGCATCAATGTAGGTACGGCATAGTCTGTTGCGATATTAGTTGAATAGATGCCGAGGTAGGTCTCGTTGTCGTCCTCATAGTGGAACACCACCTCCTCACGCCAGTCACCAAAGAGGTCTGCCGAAATGCACGGAGTTTTCTTCGAACCATTACATGTAGAACCTGGGCCAAGGTTGTAGAAAGTCACAAGACGATCGAATTTAGTATCACTTTCATTATATTTGTCAAGTGTATTACCGTCTAGCAGAGCATCTTGCACCGTTCCATCCCAATACATACGGAAGTTCATCGAGCCGTTGGCAGTAGATCCTACTTGTCCTGTGGTAGCGTTGCGTTGCTGACGATCGTTTGCAGAACTGAACCACCAGTCTTTTGTTGCTGCAGATAGTTGTGCCGCCATTCCGCGACCGTTGTCTTTAGAACCTGTTGCAGAGTATAAGATCTCTCCAGTAGCAGCATCGTGCAAATCCCATCCATAACTACAACTTCCCTCCTCGTGTATTTCAAATACTTGGAAGCCCTCACGACCTGGTATCATCTGCCCAACGTGTATGGCATCTCCATGGCCGAAGCCCGTGCCATAGCGCAGAGTGCCATCATGCTTCAATGCTGCCGAACCCCAGATGATATCATCTTTTCCGTCGCCATCAACATCTGCTACAGACATGTTGTGGTTACCATTGCCAAACATGGTGCCGCTGCCGCTGCCTCTGGTTGGGCTTAGATTACTAAAATTCTTGCTTGTAGTATTACCTTGTGCATCCCATGTAGTCACTTTATAACTAGAACCATTCTCATGAGAACTCAGCCAGCGTGGTATCAGCTTCTCACCGTCAAAGCTTACTGCCCAGATATATGCGTATGTATAGTATCCGCGACAGAATATAGCGCTCGCATTTTTGTCCGGACCATCAATGTATGCGGTAGCTGCAAGATAGCGCTCGCCACGGTTGCCATAACTGCCATAATCACTTCCTGATGTGTGCCAGTTCTTAGTGCCCTCACCCGCATATAATGCCGCTGCGCCGTTGCGGTTTGGATAATACGCTATGGTATTGATAGCTTTACCTGTCAGACCTTCAAACACGGTAAGATACTCATGACCGCCGTTAACCCTGCCTGCCTCAGATGTCCAATCTTTAGAATTGTCTGCAGCCTTAATCGTAGCATTGTCCGAAGCCTGATTTACATATGCACCTGTACCATCTATTGAGCCAGGAGCGGTCTTGCAAATAAGTTCTGCCCTACCATCGCCATCATAGTCGTACACTTGAAATTGGGTATAGTGGGCACCGGCACGGATGTTTTTTCCGAGGTCTATACGCCACAACTTTGTGCCATTGAGCTTGTAGCAATCAATGATTACATTACCTGTTACACCATTATTTGAGTTGTCTTGAGAGTTTGAAGGGTCCCATTTTACGAACACTTCATACTCTCCATCACCGTCAACATCGCCTAATGAACAGTCGTTAGGTGTATAAAAGTATTCCTGACCACTTTCCCTATAGTCTAGTTCTACAAAATTACCTTTAGACACACTACCATTAGTAGTATAGTAAGGTTTAGTTACTCCATTCGCCGGACGGTCAAGAGGCAGTTTCATCCATACGTTAGCCCATGCCTTCACGGGGGCGGTAGTCTCAACCTCCTCACCGTTAACCTTTACTACAATCTGATATTCTGACGTAGCATTGCCATAGGCATCTTTGTAGTTTGTTACTTTGAGATTCTGAGCAATTGATGAACCATTGCGCAATACGTCAAACGTGGTATTGTAAGGGTCGTCAGTTCCGAGCAGACGCCAAGTGACAAGACGCCCAGTGCCACCATTAGTTGACGGCACAGCAACCACGCCACGACCGAGCTTTTCCATCTGGCTTGTGGGAGTAATCTGTGCCTGTACACTCACTGCTGTCATCAGCATAAGTGCAGCTAAATAAATATTCTTCTTCATAATAGTATTTTTTGTTTTCATGATAGACTTTTCATTATCCTTGCCTACAAAATTAATATTTTATTTTGAATTACATATCTTTTAATCGTAAAATAATCGATTTCATACTATTTTTTATCTGTATAATCACATAAAAGACTACATTGGATCAACATCATACGACACCATAAGTGATTTATAACGTTCGTCCTGCATCATTGCCATCGTACATTGGCGTATCTGCTGACGTGTCTGCATAACAGGCAATGCTGTTTCAAGTTTCAACACAATCTTCCGAATATGCAGTTGCTTCACTCTTGCTACGGCAGGTCGATCAGGACCAAGTACACGCTCACGGAACACATAGCGTAAACGACTACCAAGTTCTATGGCGGCTGTATTTACTGTATTATCATCCCTATGTTTTAAATACACATATACTAACCGAGTGAACGGAGGATAGTGGAATACTCGTCTTTCCTCAAGGATACTGTGAAAGAAACTTGCATAGTTATTATCCACTATTTGCTGTATCACTGGCAATTCGGGACGTGAAGTCTGTAATATCACCTGTCCTCTACGTCCTTGTCTGCCTGCACGTCCTGCTACTTGCGTCATCATTGAAAAGGCATATTCATAGGCTCTGAAATCTGGCTGATTAAGCATTGTGTCTGCAGACAATATCCCTACGACGCTGACGCCACCGAAGTCCAGTCCCTTGGTTACCATTTGAGTACCAATAAGCAGGTTTTTCTTTCTTGATGAGAATTCAGCTATGATACGTTCATACGCATTTCGAGTTCGAGTCGTATCGAGATCCATGCGTGCTATATGCAATAGTTCTCCATTTCCTTCCTCTCGTAGCTCGTCTATTAGCATCTCTTCTATCTTCTCCGTACCGGCACCGCGGTCACGTAAATCTTTGTTTTTACAATCCGGACATTCCGCTGGCATCGTCATCGTATGACCGCAGTAATGACAGGTAAGCGCAGTACTGGTCTTATGATACGTCAGCGACACGTCGCAGTTGGGGCATTTCGGACTCCATCCACACTGCCGACACTCTATCACTGGCGAGAATCCTCTGCGATTATGGAAAATAATAGCTTGCTCACCACGCGAAAGCGCACCAGCAACAGCTTTCTTCAACATTGGCGACAGCATACCACGCATTATCTTTCGATGACGCAGATCCTTCACATTGACGACTTCTATATGAGGTAACTGAAGGTCACGATAACGTGTCTTTAATTCAACCAACTTATATTTCCCACCCTGCGCGTTATAGTAACTCTCTACAGACGGTGTAGCTGTACCGAGCACCACTCGTGCACTCATCCAGTGTGCCATCATCATTGCTACGGAACGTGCATGATAGCGTGGCGAAGGGTCTTGCTGTTTGAAGGAAGTCTCGTGTTCCTCATCTATTATCACAAGCCCCAGGCGTTTGTATGGCAGGAATACCGCCGACCGTGCTCCTAATATAACATCGTATGGTTTATCCGACAGCTGTTTCTGCCATATCTCCACACGCTCCGCATCAGAATATCGCGAATGATAGATCCCGAGCTTACTGCCAAACACGCATTGCAACCTATACATTATCTGAACCGTAAGTGCTATCTCTGGTAATAGATATAGCACTTGCTCCCCACGGTCTATAGCTTCTTGTATCAGATGTATATACACCTCCGTTTTGCCCGATGACGTCACGCCATGAAACAACACGGGTATCTTTCCTGCAGCTTTTATATCATCGAAAGCCTTTTGCTGAGCATCACTAAGCGGTTTGATGTTTTCGGGTTGCGTCACTATGTCGCAATTAAGTCGTCCGACTTCTACATCATAAGGACGCAGAATACCTTTATCCACCAACGCCTTTACGTGTGTGGTATTGCAATGCGACACGTTGATTAGTTCCTCACGCGTCACCAGTTTGTCTGGTTTCATCTCACTCCATCCACTCAACTCAAGATAAGTATTTAGTACCTCTTGCTGCTTTGGCGAACGATGCAGCAGGTCAATGGCATTACGTATGGAGCGTTCATTCTGACATTCATCTGCAAGACGTATATAGACCTCTGTTTTCGGGCGAAACACACCTTCCTTCTTCATACCATGAGGCAATGCCGCCTGCATGATATCACCAAGCGGTGACATATAGTAATCACTTATCCACTGCCATAAGCGGAATTGTTCTGGTAACAATACCGGTTCATCGTCTATTACTGAGATTATATTTTTTATCTCATAGTCACCGTTTGGTTTATCTTCATGAAGTCTAACAGCAAGAGCCGTATGTGTCTTCGTTATCCCAAAAGGCGCCTTCACTCTCATGTAAGGTTTGAGTTTACCTACCATTTCTTCTGGTACAGAATAGGTAAACATTCCTTCGAGAGGCAGAGGAAGTATGACATCGAGATAGTTCATTTACGAACTAATTTATTATTTTCCATTCTTTGCATATAGCTCTGTACCACGGCCTTTAATTCTGCTTCCATCTTTGCAGCCACTTTCTTCGCCGCAGCATCGCCTATAAGATTATGCTGCATCAAACGATCTTTCTTATAGTCATACACAGCTTTCGTGACAGAGCCATCAAACTGTATCACATAGTTTCCCTTGACATACTGATATATGCCACCAGAGTAGTTCACTGCCCATGTCTTATCTGCTGGTGTACTAAGTAAATCTATGCCAAACGCCACATAGGGCTGGTTATACCCCAGATACTGAAGTACTGTTGGCATGATATCTATCTGCTGCGCAATACCTTGCTTAATTCCCCGAGGCATTTCACCTGATGGATCGAAAAAGATAATTGGTGAGCAATACACGCCGAGGTCAGTCATAAACTCTTTATGGTCAGCTATATTGGTATGATCCGATGTCATTACAAAGATTGTATTCTTGTACCATGGTTGCTTCTGTGCAGTCTCAAAGAAACGCTGTATTGCCATGTCAGTATAACGTATGCACTTGTGTATTGGATTGTTACCTTCTTCAGGGAATTTCGCTGCATAGTCTTCTGGCACGTGATATGGCGAATGACTTGATGCAGTGAATATGGAAGTGACGAATGGTTCTTTCATCTCTGACATCTTCAGGGCATAGAACTGCATGAAGGGTTCATCCCATATCGCCCATGTGCCGTCGAAATCAGCATCCCCACGGAAACGCTTGTCTTCACAAAATTCCGTTCTGCCATAGTATTTCTTGTATCCCGTAGTGCGCGAAAACGCCTCAAAACCCATACTTCCGTTCTGAGCACCATGGAAGAATGCTGTCTCGTAACCACAGCGTGCCAGTTCACCTGCTAATCCGCTGACATCATTCAGTGATGCCGAGGTCAGGAAGAATGGTTCTACAAAATGCGGAATACTCGACAATACTGACGGCATACCGTCAATACTCTTACGTCCGTTGGCAAAGGTATTCTCAAACGACAGCGACTGTTCCAGTAGTTTATCAACGAAGGGCGCATAGCCTTTATATTTGCCTCCGTCAAGGTCACGATTGTAACCGCCGATATATTCCCTGCCGAAGCTCTCCACTATCAACACCACAACATTTTTCTTCCGTCTCACCTCTGCCTGTGTTGTTGTATCGGCTGCGGCATTATGTACTGGCGAATACATTTTGTCAAGCACACTCTGTGGGTAATATCCTGGATCATGAAATGTCTTTTTCCCTAATGTACGGATGATGGAGAAGGGAGTGTTCAATACTATTGCAGCTTCATTAGGATGGTTTACATATTGATTGGCATTACTTATGGTAATCGGCCTCACAGCAGTTGTAAAGCCTCCGCGCATACCTGCCACGCAAAGTGGCACATATATCAGCAGCAATACCGCCTGCATTAGGTAATAAGTCTTTTTACTTGTCTTACCATGGCTATAGAAACGCATCTCTTCCACACTCACGGAAAACCGAACAAGTGCTACAATAAACAGCACTCCTATGATAACAAGGTACCAATGATGCAATAATTCTGTCCCTATTATCTGCAACAGATTTCCTTCATTTGAAAATTCACTGAACACGCTTGCCGTCGTTCTCTTCCCTGTATAGGTAAAATAAACGGCATCTGCCAGATTCATCACAACTGCTATACTATTCACAGTAATATACAGATTACGCGCTATTGATTGCCATAGCCTACGCTCTTTTATCAACAGTGGCACAAGCATCATCAATGCATACGGTGCATTCGTATAAAGTATGGCAGAAGTATCAAAGAGAGCCCCTCCTCGCAACAACTCAGCAATAGAGAGTTCGCTCCATCCTTCTTTATAGATATGGTAGTTTGCAAGTATAAAAACGATGCGACACAAGAAATAGACGATATATGCCAGCATCATATTCAGCAAGAATGCTGTTACACAAGACAAATAACCAGCCTTGAGTACAGGGTGATTGTATTTATTTTTGTTCATGGGTAGTCAGAATGTATGGGGTACATGCAGACTTAGTCTGCATTTTTCCTTGCAAAGTTAATATTTTCTTTTGAAACACACAAGTATGTCACTCTGTTTTTTTCTCTACAATAAAAAAACTTTCTCGCACCCGTACAGCAGAGCTTTATTTGAAAAAACGCACTACTACTCTTCACGAGCGGTAGTGCGTTTTAAAGTATGTTTAACTTAAAGCCTTTTCAAACTGAAATTGTGACCTCACGGTCTTCTTTCATCATCCAAGAGTTAAACAATCTTTTTCTAACCTAATAACTAAAACCTAAATCTATTATATATCTACTAACCTAAACAATATCTTCCTTGCTCTATTATGCAAAATTGCTACAAAGTTTCAAACCTTCATGTGTCAATCCTTCATGCAATCTTTTTTAGCCTTAACAAAATACACTATATCTATTGAGATTGTTTTTTTGTCTATGCTAATGCAAAGTTACTACCTTTCTGAGGCAACTGCAAGTGTTTAACTTTTTTTTTGTCTTCAATTTATTCTATAATTGACAAATATCAACGATTGTTTACGTACACAGTATCACAAACAGAATAATTTACCTATCTTTCTGAAATTTGTGTTTGCAGTCTTTTCATGACTTTTCCGCTAATTAACACATTGTATATTTATCTTCCTTTTACTCTGCTGACATGAGGAATAATGATTAGTAAGGGTATCACTTATAATACATCTGTCCTTTGTCATCCAAGCCTGCGGCACTGACTGTTACGCGGGTTTCACGGCAGTTGTTGTAGATTGTAGTCGTGAAACGACCTTCTGCATCAAGTTTCACGTTTGGATTCCAATAAAGCGTGCGTCGGTAGTCAGTCGGCTTCTCAGGTACGGCTTCTGCATAATTTGGAGAATAGAATTCCTCAGGCTGGGCAATGCCGTCAATCACGTAACGTCGGTCGCGATAGGTCGGACGACGTCCATCGTTGTCAATCGTGACGAAGTCGAGCGTGACATCGGCCACGTTTGAGTTTACGACATCTCCCGAATCTGTGCGCAGTTCATAGTCCGTATAAGCCTTTACATACATCATACGCTCAAGTCGCAGGTTCTTAAACACGTCAGCCTGCGAGCGTGGTTTGTCATATTCTGAAGCTGAAGGTACATAATTGCGATAGAATGAAGTTCCATTAAGTAAAGCGCGTATCTTAAACTGATTTCTGCGCCCCATGTTGCCAAACAAGTATGTGGCAGCCTTCAATGGAAAGGCGCGGAAGTCGCAAACACCATACATCAATCCACGGTCTGACAGTTCATTATACAAATCATAGGCATCCATCACTATCGCCGGCTTTGACATATCTATAGCCCTACGCCCGCGACGACGAGCCTTTACTATGACCGTCTGCAACTGATGGTCGCCTGCGAGACGACTAGTTTCAGGGATATTCTCATCTTCCTCGTCAACAAACGTCAACTGCGGCGAGTTGGTCTGATACCAAGAATAAGGTTGTGAGTAGATAGGAAAGAAACGATCTTGCTTTACGAAGAAATCGGGGAATGCGCGTTCGTCCATGAAGTGGGAGTCGACCTCGCCCGACTGCATATTTTTCTTTATGGAATCCCCTCGCGTATATGCTTTCACGAACATATACGCCCATCCAGCAAAGGGCGGAAGGTTGATACGGAAATGTCCGTTGCGATCGGTGCGAGTAATAGCTCCTGCCATCTCGCCATTTTTATTTATCTCGGCCTCTACAAGTACTGACTTGCGCAGGCGACCGCTGCCAAGGCGTGTATCATCATTGTCTGCCCATTCTATCACTTCTTCCGCCGATGTATTCTTGCTCGCATCCTCCGACTCTGAGTCTTCAAGAGTGGTTGTAGAGGTTGAAATATCAGTATCAAAGTCGTCAATACCCAGGTCGCGACGCATAACATCAGCCATATTCATGACAGGTTTGCCTACGCCGTCCAGGTCATCATACTCCATTATTCCTGCCTCTTCTGGCACTGTATATACGCAGCCCTCAAAGGTAAGCATGCGCTCGGGCAAGTAGCGCAGCTTTTCCACGCGCTTATACCTGCGCCATCCCTGTACCTTCATCAGCAGGTCGAGGTCTGACAGGTGTTGCGCGTCATTGCTCTCAAAGTAATATGCGGGATAGGCAATGAACCCCTTGAGTTCTGAGCTCAGGAGCATATCAGTCATGATATTGCCGTTGTCATATCCACGCTCGTCAGTCTGTGCGTCACGTATTGCCAAGGATATGGTGGCAGGATGCTGTTCACCAGCCTCTACCTTCACATCTATAGGTGCATAGGCATCAACGGTTGTCTTTGCCCCTATCTCTGCACCTGCAGCACTAAGGGTGACATTCAAAGGTTTGCCGTAGTCGCCATTATTAACAAAGAAAAGGCGTGAGGCGAGCGGCTGTGCGTTGTCATCATATATTATCAGTTCGTTTACGCCAGTCTGCAAATCTGCCTGCTGCAACTGTATCTTGTTTGATGACAAGCGTTGGAAAGTCATCAGTCTGCCTCTGCACAACACGGCGTATGCGGCTGGTGTCACGCCTTTGGCAGACAACGACACCGTTTTCTTCTCTGCATCATACTTCAGTGCCACTCCCTGTTGCTGTGCCTTTGGCAGGGTAAAGGTATAGTCTTTTCCTTTCCACGCAAACGTAGCCTTCAACGGAGCAGCCGTTGGCGTTATCATAACTTGTCCCATTCCGAGACGCTGCGTCTTTATCTTCGACCCATCGCTAAGTGTTCCCTCAAGGTCAAAGCGCTCGCCGTGATTATCCATAAGTTCAAATGCGAGATTACATGACACGCCCTCAATGAGCTGTCCGCCCTCGGGATAAAACGACATCGTGAGGAATTCCTTATCCTTCAGCACGCGCGTTTTCGGACGATGAGCCATATATCGCTCTACGTAATCCCCAGTCTCACGCGGCTTCTGATACACAGGAATGACGCGCGAATACAATCCCTCCCAGTTGCGGAAGAAATCGCGTGCATTATCTTTTCCGTAGAATTTCAGGGCATCATCGCGCGTATAATCTTTTTCGGTAACATTGAAATTCAACTGCCAACGCGTATAGGCACGTACCTCATAGAAGCCTGAATACAGAGAATCAACCAACACAAACTGTCCTGTGGCCTGTCCCGTCTGGTTTACTACGACACGCTGTCGTTCAACAAGATAGCCATCAGGTGTAAGCAATTCCACATACAACAGTTTACTGTAGTTAGTGGGCTTCAAGTTGTCAGCCCTTGACACATAAGCCTTATACCACAACGTATCGCCGACGAAGTAAATACTATTGTCGGTATGCACATACACTTTCTCCTGCACTTGCGGTTTATCCCTCATGATGGTTTCAAGTTCGTCAAGTGGCGCTGCGACTATCCGCAAAGTCATTAGGGATAAAAAAAACAATACCACTCTCACCATGATAAAAAAGAACTAAAATTCACTAGCGTTAACTCTGATTTGTAATACATATAAGCTAAATTATAGAACAAATATGGTCTTTTATTGTTACAAATACATACTATGTGTTATTCATAACAATTAAAGACCATATTGTAGCATTATCTCATGCATTTCGCTGAGCCGAACTTTACACAGTAATTTTATTTAAATGGCATATAGCAATTGGAGGTATTTATCAATTTTCCCCTATTACTCAATTTCTTTTCAAGCCAAATATCACCAAAATTACCGCCAAACACTCCCATCTGATTGAAATGACGCGCTATTCGCTGTAGATCATAGAAGCGTGTACCTTCAAAGGCAAACTCCATTGCATATTCGTCACACAACATATCTAACATTGCAGCCATATAATCTTCTTTCTCTTTACCAGTTGATACACCATAGATTTTCTCTATAGCAAGAAGACGCTCTTCAATACGAGGCTTAGGAAGATAATGCAAATTCAGTTTGGAACTAAGCGAAGTATTATTTGTGGTTGACCTCAAATTTATCTGTACAGATCCTCTATCATCATATTCACCACCACTTGTAAGGAATCCTGCACCTCTAATATGCATACCTGCAATCTTATCATAATTATTGGTACCATCAACTTCACCAAAGACTGGTTGGTAAGTAGTCAGGAATGGCACAGAGCTTTTCAAAACATCATAGGCTTCCTGTGGAAGATAACAATAATCATGTTCACCATCATCAATAAGGGATTCCAAATCGGCAGAAATTCCATTCTTTAACACAGCAAACGCCAATTCAGGATATCCCATACCATTAAATGCTTCTGCTAAATGCAAATAAATAGTTGCGACACGATAAAGATAGATATTTGCAAATGAATTTTTACGTATGTACTGTTTCGTTGTATCGTTAGCCAAACGGTTAAACATATAATCATCATGAGTACTCGTACCATAATTTGCACGACCATCTCCACGTACAATACCTATTGAGTCTGGATAGGTCTTTTCTCCATTACTTGCTGCTATCAATGCCGCTGTTTCAGAATAGTAATAAACAGGCATTGTATCTGCTATTGCCTTATAGTTTGCTGAAACATCAATCTGAATATCATCAATGCGAGGGCAGAACGAAGACTTACTCAACTGATAATAGTCATATCCATATGCCAAAGGAATGTTTGTTGTTGTTCCCATCTGTGAACTAACAGCCATTGGCACATAACTTATAATTTCATCATTTGTAGTTGATGCAAATACTTCATTCCATTTTTGTCCCAAATAGAAGACTCCTCCATTAGCACGATCTTCTTTCATTGAACCTTGTTGTAGATACTCTTCAATACGTTCAGAAGATGTATAAGGTATCGGCAAAATTTTATTTTCACCAAGATATTTACAATATTTCTGAGCAGCTTTTTGGTATTCACCATTTTCCAAATACAACTCACCTAAGATTACATCTACTGGCACAAATATCTTTGACGGGTTCATTGTCTTTGCTGCACCCCAGTTAGTTGTACCAATTGGGTAACTTGCAGTAGAAAATGTTGGAACATTCACAGATCTTGCTGAATACTTCTCAAGTTCCGGGGCAAGTTTTTCTACGATTTCCTCTATACCACATTTTTCAAATTTCTCATCTGAAATGTCTGAGATAGCTGTTAATGGAGATGTTACGAAAGGCACCTTGCCATAAGTACGAACCAACGTAAGATATGCCCAAGCTCGCCAAGCTGCAACTGCTGCATATTCATTTATCGTTACATTTTCCGCTCCGGTATAAAGAGTGGTATCACGATTCGCAAGATAATAATTACAATTATTAATTACCTTATAGTATGAATTTGCACGAACATATTTATTAGTCTCTGACAACGAATAGTTGTATAACTCACGCAGATTTGCATCAGTGTTACTATTCGTAGCAACGAGATCGCCACGCATTTCTCCAATGAAATAATACTGGTCTGCTAACTCCTGTATGGCCTCTGCTATGCCTAAAGCGAAGAATACAGAGTCTGTCTTCTCATTTAGTGCAGGATTCTGTGCCATAGAAGTATTTTCTACCTCAAGCATGTCTTCACACGACATTACTGAGAGTATTCCTACCGCAACAATAATACTATATATTATCTTTTTCATATTTATCATCAGTATTTAGAGGTTTATCTTTAAGCCTAGCAGGAAAGCACGACACTGTGATATTGATCCAGTATCTATTCCTTGATAGAATACGCTGTTACCTGCACTAAATTCAGGATCAATTCCTGTATACTTAGTTATTGTGAATACATTTTGAGCCTCACCCCAAACAGATATGCCCTGCAACCATGACTGCCATGACTCTGGAACAGGGATCTGATAGTCCAAACGTATTGACTTGAGACGGAGATATGATCCATCTTCTATCCATCGATCCGAGAAACGATTATTTCCCTTTGGATCACCATAAGCCAAACGAGGAATATCCGTCACCTGTCCTTCATAATGCCAGTATGCCAACTCATGTATCTGCTGGTTATAGAATGTTGAACCTGAATTAAGAATTGAACGTTGGTAGTTATACACATCATTTCCTACACAGTAGTTAAAACCGACATTCAAGGTGAAACGTTTCCAGGTCGCCGTGGCAAATATATTACCGTAGATAGTAGGAGTAGGATTACCAATCACTACCTTATCATACTCATCTATATAGCCATCACCATTTTGATCAACGAAGCATACATCTCCTGCTTCAAATTCCACATCTTCACCTGCAGTATTCTTGAACCTCAAAGCAGATGCTTTCGCATCAGCTTCTGACGCAAACACTCCATTTGTCTGATAGCCATAGAACACCCCGGCAGGTTGTCCAATCGCAACAAGTATATTATTACTACCATATACTGAATTACAATATGAACCCTCCGTGAAGACTTTTTTACCATCGGTAAACGTACGTGAAGACAATTCTGTCACATTATTCTTATTGTGGCCCATTGAAGCTCCAATTTCTAACGACCAATTTTTTGTCACCACAGGCTTACCTGTTACAAACAATTCCAATCCCATATTTGTTAAAGAACCATTGTTTGTCCAATAGTTATCAATACCACCCAAAGGACTATCAAATGAAGCTATGGTCAACAAATCTTTAGTTTTGTGTTGATAAAAATCTGCACCAATCATCAAACGGTTATTAAACATATTCGCCTGAACGCCAAAATTCCATTTCTGTACAGTTTCGGCTTTTATCTCATCATTTCCAACATTGGTCATTTGCATACCTATTGCCGTATTGTTATAACGTACAGTAGAAAAGGCTGTATAAGCTGCATAGTTATTTATGTCATCATTACCACTTACATCAAAACCTGCATAGAACTTAAGATAGTTGACTACTGATGATTTAGGGAACCAAGACTCATTACTTGCGACCCAACCCGCTTGTATGCTTGGATAGAGCACCCAACGTACCCCTCCTATCTTTATACCCGTTTTTTCAGATATATTCTTTCCAAAACGGCTATTACCCTCACCCAACAAGGAAAGTGTAAGGAAATACTTGTTGGCATAGTTGTAATCCGAATTTATATACCACTGCATATTCTTCCAAACATCACTTGTACCAGCCAGATTTGAAAATGCGCTATTGGGATTAGCAGTCAATGTTGGATTTTTATCATCCTGCGAACTACGATATTGTGAAGTCGCATCACTATAGTCAAATGAGAAATAATTGTAACGGAAACCGCCAACTATTGATACTGTATTTGCACCATAAATGTTCTGCCAATCAATATGTGTATTACTTAACACATTTGTTTGCTTGGCAAAAAGTGAAGATGGCTGGTTATAAACCGTACCGAGACCTTCTACCATGAATGGTGGTACTCCTTTTGCAGGACGATAATAACGCTGTGAATTACGATTCAACACATAACTAAAGAGCGTTGTCAACTTTAAATGCTGATTAAACTCATAAGTAGGTTGGACATGCACATTGAAGAATGTATTCTCTACCTTATTTTTGTTATCACCATTACCATTCTCTATTATAGCAGTTGGATTGGCCAATGAATAATAGTAATCATTCCCATATTGTGCCTGACTTAATGCACTATAAAGTTGATCATAGTCTGACAACAATTCCGTAAAACCATTAACATAACGATTATACTGATAAGGCGCTATCAAAGGAGACTTTATCTGTGCCAAATTTGTTGGAGACGTAACAACGGTAGATGATATATTCTGAGCAAAGCCATCATCAAAAAGCGCATTATTTGTACGAGAGAAAGACATATCAAACTTTGTAGAGAAATTCCACAGCAACTGTATGTCTGTATTAAAACGTACATTCAATCTATTGAAATAACTCTCCTTGATAGGACTGTCTGAATCAACATACCCAACAGATAGATTATACATACCTATATCATCACCACCCTGTACATTAATGCTATAGTTTTGAGTTATAGCTGTACGATACACCTCATCATACCAATTGGTATTATTGTGGTACACTGGATAATTTACATATGAAGGATCATCATTTAAGAAGTTAAAGGTCAAACCTCGATTTTCCGTTTTATATGTATCACTGATGGTGCCAATCATTGCTGTGGCATAATTACGGTATTGAGAAGCATCCATCAACTTCAATGTAGTAGGTTTCAGCATCACACCTGCAGAAATATTTGCATCAATACGGGTAGCCATAGAATGACCACGCTTTGTATCAATAAGTATAACACCATTTCCTCCTCGTGAGCCATAAAGTGCTGTAGCATTCTTCAGCACTGTCACTTTTGCGATATCCTCTGGTGAGAAATTTGCCAATATATTTTGGTTATTTCCAATATGGAGGGCATCCCTGTTTCGTTGCATATCATACTCTACGCCATCAATAATAACCAATGGCTGAGAATTAACGTTAAGGGAATTCAAACCACGAATAAACATGACATTACCACCATCTATTGCTCCTGAACGATTAACAGAACGAACATCCGCGCCAAGATTACTCTGTATGGCATCATCCACGACGATTGTACCCTCCTTTATTTCAGTTGATCTTTTAGCTGTATAGTCTGTACCATCAGTGTACATAGTACGAAACTTAGCACTCAAAAGAGAAACGTTAATATTTTGCTTCTCATTATTAGGATAAATTGCAACCTGTTGTGCAGCATACCTTGGCGCTGTCACATAGATTGAGGTAGTAAAAGTCGGAGTCGTAAGTGTAAACTTACCCTGTGCATCTGTCATTGAGGTATATCTTTCATTACCCAAAGCCATCACACGCACGCCTGCCACTGGCATTTTTGTAGCATAATCAACGACAGTACCTTCTACAGTCATAAGCGGATTTTCATCCTTCACATCTTTACGCTTAGGAGCTTTAATATCTACCGACTGTTCATTTTCAACCTCGTCCAATTCGTCTTGTGCATAAGCGTTTACAGAAAGGCACAGAGCCGCCACACTAAGAACACATCTATATGTCCCTGTTTGTATTATATCGAATATCTTACTCTTCATCGCTTATTGTTTTTTTGAGGATTTGTATTCGTCATACTCCACTGGGCGAAGTATTACATTTGCAACTCGTAATATATTATCATACTCATTTGCTGTAGGATCGCTTTTGAAAGTCTTCGTCGTATGCATAATTTGTATGTTTGGCGCAACACTTTTCTTATCGCTTGTACGTAATCCCTTATAACAGGTTCCGAACTTTACTGTTCCAAGGAAGACCGTATCTACTTTCTCTTCGGAACATAGTATTGGATCTATTTTTTTCATCTTCGCAGGAGTTGTAGCGATTTCATTGGTCACAGGATTAAAACGACCAGCTATCTGCTTACCAGAGTCATCTATGTAATTTATATCAACAAAGAGGCTATACTTTCTCTTATTCTCAACTTTTGGATTTTCAAAACACTCTGGCACCGTAACAATATATACATTATAAGCCGTAGATAACACGTCGTCCAAATAGAAATCAAACTCTATAGGAGTTGCATTATCTGCATTTTTAGGTTTCTGCTTATAGTAATTCAGATAGTTTTCGCCTTCATCTAGCGTACAAATTGCTGGATTAACCAGACTTCTGCGGTATGACTTTGTCTCATAATAGCCTGCAGGATAACAACGTCCCAAATTTAGAACTTTAATCTCAGGAGCAAACGAACTGCTTTCCCACGAGCGGAATGGGAAATCATGTACTATACGAGCATAACCATTACTAAGTGTTACTATTTCATCTGTAGCTTTTCGCAGACTATCTATCCCCGTATGATATACATTCGTAGTATTTATAATACTATCATTTCCAATTTCAGTGGAACCTTCTTGCAACTTGTTGTTATAGCGTTTATTGTTAAGACTATATACCAAATCACGAGTAAGGAAGCGTGTTACAAGACTATCCTGCCAATATGCAGCCACATCTACAGCGTTAGCTGTAAGAGTGAGTGTTTCACTTCCACTATTTGCAGGTCTAACTTTAGCACTATTCTTTCCTGATGCAAGAGAACCACTCTGACCTGTTACATTGCTATTTGATAAGTTTTGATAATTAGTTTTTGCCGCATATTTATAATACTGTGACATCTTATCTCTAGCTATTTTCCATGCCTCATTAGTCGGTATAATCATCATATAAGCACTGTCCTCATCATTGAGTGTACATCCATATCGACTACGATGAGTATAGCCATTAAGCTTATAGTTACAGAACAATTCGTTACCATATACATAAACCTCGTCATCATAGGTCTGTATTCCATCAACAATAGCACCTTTAATGGAATTCTGCTCATCAAGAAATTTTCTATCATACTTCGTAACCACGTCTGCCAAAGAATCGGATATATTTTTCAATTCATACATAAAATCATAAAGATTCATGCGAAAAACCGCTGGTGAAGATATAGAATATAACAATCCATTGGTACTCGGATGATTATACACTGATTCAGTCGTAATATCATTATTTAAATTTACTCTCTGTCCTGCAAAAGTAAGATTACCAGTATTTTTATTATTAAACTTTTGCAACTTACCGTTGAGCATATAAATAATGCTATCGTTTACATCACCTTCTCTATGCACATAGCTAGCTATATGATTTTTTACGAATTCCTTTAAAACTTTATCATCCTTCACTTTAGCAAGGGAATCCATATTTATAGCGCCATTAACTGGTGCCCATACAGTATATGCTTGCGGCATATCCAATACTTTATCATACCCTACACGCTTCAACACTGAAGCAAAATCAGACAGTCTCACATCCGTTTGGATGTTTTGCCAAAGCGTCTGCGTTGCCTGTGCATTGCCTAATTCTGGAATAGTGTTGTAGTCGTTGAAATCTGAGCAAGATGTCACAACCAGCGTTAAGGCCGTCAATAACATTGCTCTTATTTTATTTCTATATTTCATAATATACAACTTTTTTATTCTATATTAATACCAATCTTCACTATAGTCCTGACTATTTACAATATTTATCGGAACGAGTTCTATGAAATCTGTAGATCCACCTAATGCATCGTATCCTGTCATCATATTCTTAATACGAATCCAATGTTCATCACCTTGCTTTAGATGCACTGTGCCAAGAATCTTACGCAATAACGTTCCACCTGCATTAGAGAAACGTGACGAGGCATCCCATCCATTTGAAGCATTTTTAAAGTCCTCAACTGATGTAGCAGGTTCCTTAACAGAATTCCATGTACCACGTGTAAAGCTCGCAGGACAACGCATATAACCATGATTACGCATTACAAGGTCACTCGCAACTCCATAGTCGTCAACCTCGTCAATCTTATAATAGCCAGTGTTCATTCGGTCATCCTCATTATCCACATTAGGATAACTTGCATCCACAGGGATACCCAAAGGTTGCATACTACTTGTTGCCTTTGACGTACCTATGTAATACTGCATATACCCACCAAAATCTGTAACAGGGAAGATTATACGCAATTCATACGTGCCTGTTGGAACTGGTGGCAGACGGAAGGCGAAATCATATTCATCCCAGAAAGAAATCTGATCAGACTCCCATGCGCGCCATGCTCCCTGAACATAGAATGACATCTTTGTCTTTGAATTGTAAACAACTATATTATCACAATAGTTATTCGGTATCAATGCCATGTTACCATCGTTACCATTCTGATTACGGGCACCAATCTCTACTCCCGTAGCGAAACGAATGTCGTTATTAATCATCTCATAGAGGATTGTTGACATATCAATACGCAAGCGCTCATTGAGGACTTTTTCATTAACGTCTCGAGTATATATCAATGGTTTATTTATACGATGTATATATCCATTTGTCGAATTGATATTAGAATTCTCACTGTCGATCAACACGCCTTCAAAGCCTCCATTAGCCATACTATGTATTCCTTCTGGGAAATCCTTACCAAATGTACCAATCTCATCGGTCAAGGTATTAAGAGGGTGATACTGGTTTATCCATATTTTATCACCATTGTTAGGATTACTGTATAAAGGTTGCCATATCTTCATCAAAGTATGTGGCAATAATGTTTCATAGTAATCATATGGCTCACCGCCGAAAGCATAGTTCCAGTTTACATTATTAGTATTAGCCTTACGCTCATACAATAATTTAGAAACAGTCATACCTGCCGCCAAGATATGATAACGAATAAACATATTCAGTGTATTATATGTATTTTCGTAATCATCACCCGTACTTACCTTATCCTTTGACGGATCCTTCACCGGATGCTCGTACCATCCTGAATTTTCATCATCAGCATTAGCATACCATTCATTACACTTCGCCTTTAAATCCTCCAGAGAATTAATACCATTTGCTTGGAACACTTCATCCGATTCTGCAAATATTGTATATTTCACCTTACATTCTGTAGGATAATAATAAGGACCATTCCACGAACCACCAGGACGTCCTGCCAAAGAGCTGACAGTGTATGTTCCAGGTTTCTCTTTCACAGAAAGGATCTTATCCAAACCACAAAGTTTTATAGCATCGTAGAAGATGCTGAACTCATCCATGGTGCTCATCTTGTCAACTATAGTCTTTGACTCCAACGGTATCACCTTATCTATACACTGTACATAACCATTGGTCAACTCTATGTCATGCTTTTGTAAATCCAAAGCAGAAACTCCGTTGAAACGCACAATACCATCCTTATCTGCGTTAGCGAGGAAAGAGATGTTTAGAGCTGTCGTTATTGTCTTTGATTTAGCATCACTCAAATCTTCCAAATATGTATATATCATATTAGAGATATGATACCTTGACAAAACCACGCACATAGAATCTGTCAAACCATCAAGAGAATTTTCAGTGAGTCCATTATGCGGTAAAACTGCTGTTGGGTCATTGTAGAGAGAGTCTATATACTTTACTATTCCTTCGTCACTTGGCACATAGCAGGTATATTGACCATATGTATCAAGCATACGATCATAGCCTGAACGATGTAAAATCACATTAAAACTATGATATATGCTGTCATTGGCCTCAAGATAATCCATGACCGTCTGGCCTGTGAAAGTATATAGATTGGACTCATCTGGCTCTTTATTGCAAGATGTCAACGATAATATCGCTAAACATGCCAAACATAACACCGTTTTTATAATATTCTTATTCATAGTTTACTATTTATTAGTTCTTTGAAGATGTCTCATTATCTTTATATACAGGATTCTGTATGAGCAGTGAGTTAACATCCATCTCATTCTTATATATAGGCATATACAAATATGGCTCTGTTGCCAAACGCATAGTCACAGTGACACCCGCATTACCAGAATATTTTTTCTTAATGTATGAAAGAAAAACATCATTATTTTTCAATGCAGGCTGAGAAAAGAGAGTAGCATCATAATTAGCAGGCATCTCCGTATGTCGATAATTATATCGCATCATGTCATACCAGCGTTTACCCTCAAAGCACAATTCCCTAGCTCGCTCTGCCATTATAAGCAACTCAAGGTCTTTTGTTGCAGTTGGAACAAGTAAAGTGTTATGATTAGAAACTTGTGTGCTTATGTATGCGCGTTTCTCTTCATCAGTAGGCTCTTCTTTTAAATTGCCACCAGAAACTGCCACCTTTGTTGAATCTATACCATTTGATGCCTTACCACTTGTACTAGCACGTTCACTTACAATCTGTGCAAGATGAGCCGCCTTTACATATTTCTTTGACACTATATCATTCGTTTCACGTATTTTCTTCGCAATAGTCAAAGAATCTTCAAGCGTCGTAGCTGCATCCAATGCATCTATGAGTTCTGCATCGTCTTCAAGAATCAAACGTCCTTGCTGCACCAATGCTTCTGCATGCATTGTCATAATATCAGTTATACGATAGATATTAAAGTCCACCGCATATGGAGAGAAGTCACGAGAAGTACCTTTTTCAGCCTGGTTCTGATAAAGTAGTCCTTGTTCTGCCACATACTTACGAATACCTATTTTTTCCGTTGCCGCTCCGTAAGAGAAAACACTCTCAAAACAACGGACATCCGTAAGGTTTCCGTCTTTATCTTTCAAGAACGCATAGCCACTTGCAGGAGTTTCACCTGTTACAGAATACACTGTATTAGTATAGAAATATTGCTTTTCAGCCTTGTTCTTCTCTGTTGTATAGTACGAATTACGCAATCCCACGTTGTCATCATATGCCAGTGCAAATATTGTCTCATCATTTATTGCACTAAACACATTATAGTAACGATTATACTTGTATAAAAAGTAATCGTCGTCTTCTGCCATGTATATATCACCTATACGTGGACCGTGTGCATTCTTACGATTAACATGAATCTGCTCACACAGTTCCACACAACGCGTATATGCTTGCATATCCCTATACACAGAAGCTTTCCACAAATACACATCTGCAAGAAGTGCAAGTACTGCATCTTGTGTAAAGAAGCAAGCACGTTCCATGCTGGACAACGACTGATCCTGCGAACTAATAACCATGTTCCTTGCCTGTTCAAGATCATTGATAATCTGAGTAAGGACGACACCAGGAGCAACCTGTTCTACATTCATTTCCTGAGATGCTTCATTATATGGCTGAAGTATCAACGGGACATCATGAAATGCTCTAATTAGGTAGAAATAACACATTGCACGCAAGGCATACATCTGTCCTACATAATTATTATGAATACCCTCAAGATAGTTTGGATCTAACTTCATAACATTGGGCGATTTCTGTATCACTTGATTACACCTATTAATACAAGTATAAAAATCTCCCCAGCTATTATATCCGTTATCAGTCTGCATATCAGCTGTATAAATCTGATTAAGATTTGAGTTTTGCAGCATAGTATTTACCGTGTACTCGTCAGAACGAGAATTCCAAACGATTAAACGTTCCTGCACACCCTGACAGGCGAAAGCCGTATATGCTCCATTCACCATCTTTTCCACATCATTTTGTGTCTTCCAGAAATCTTCCTCGACGGTTTTATCGTCTGGTAAGATAATAGTATCAACACATGATGCAAGTGTAAAAGCCGAAAATATTATTGTTAGTATCTTTTTCATTGTTGTGAAAGCATTTTAATTTAAAAACCAACAGAAATGGTTGCCGTAAACGACTTAGCACGCGGTGTAGATGAGTTATCAATTGCAAGTCCCCATCCACCTGTGGCAATCTCAGGATCCACACCTGAATATTTGGTCCAGCAGAACAGATTGTTCATTGAACCATAAATCTGCAATTGGTTCAATCCCCACTTCTTTATTTGCTTCTTGGGGAAATTATATGAAATCTGCAAGTTTTGGAAACGCAAGAAAGCACCATCCTCAACGAAGCGATCTGATCCTTGGAAATTGTAAGCAGAATTATCGCCATATACATAGATAGCACGTGGTATCGATGTCACATCGCCGTCCTTACGCCATCTCCAATTTACGGTTGATGTTTGATTATAAGCTGTTGACATAGATTCAAGATTCATACGTGCAGCATTAATAATCTTATTGCCCCAACGGAACATGAAACGAGTTTTAACACTCCAGTTTCCATAGTTGAACGTGAAATTGAAACCTCCACTTAATTTCGGCATAGAATTACCAAGATAAACAATATCCAAATCGTTAATCTGACCATCATGGTTAATGTCTTCATATATAGCATCTCCACCTTGGAATTCGTATGTACTTTTACCATTTTTATAATTATATACCATACGCTGTGGCATACCATTTGGCTGCATGATTACCTTTCCATCTGTACCAAGCACAACGGGGAAGGTCTTGCCTGAAGCCACCTCGTTATTAAGCCAAGTCTCAAAGGCTGCATCTGAAAGTCCATTCTCAGTCTTATAGTTCTTCAAGTAGTCGTATGTATATTGATATACTCCCTTGAATCGGAAACCATAGATAGAACCCAAAGGATTACCTGTCTGTATATGATTTAAGAAAGATGTAGAGCCTGTTTCATTCTTTGTATATCCACGCACGGTGGCAGACCAGTCTGTATTGATGACATCAAGCACACGCTGATCCATTTCTGTAATCTCATTGTAATTCTGTGCTAAATTAAACCCAGCAGAAACGGAGAATTTTCCAATCTTGATGAACTTTCTTGCATTAACGTTGATTTCCCATCCATCATTCTTCATCGCACCAACATTTAGGTATGCCAGTGTCGGATAGCCGACAGTAGAAGGTATTCCTACTTTTTGCATCAACAAGTCTTTAGTATCCTTATGATAGTAGTCAAAGTCTATCTCTATCATATCATTGAGCAATCCGAGGTTGAAACCAAGGTTGTATGACGTAGTCTTCTCCCAGCGCAGATTATCAAGTTTCAAGCCATCCATATAAGCGTAGTTGCCGTAAGCGCCACTTGCTCCCGTAACGTACGTGTTATAGAAAAGATAGTCTGAATCTGGTGCTTTACCTACGATGCCCCAAGAAGCACGTAATCCAAGCATAGATACGTATTTCTTCACAGGCTCAAAGAATTTCTCGTCACTTACATTATATCGCAAAGAAACACCTGGGAAATATGCCCATTTTTGCATAGGTCCGAACTTTGAGTCACCATCAGCACGCAAAGAGAAACCTACATTATAACGTCCCTTGTATGAGAAGTGGGCATTATATATCCAGTTTTGTGAATTTGCACGGCTATTGCCACTTGACAAACCGTCATGTGTACCATCCTTGTAATATAACGCAGCATCAACGGTAGGTGATGTGATACCATTAGGCAGTGAGTATTGACGTATGTACTGTGAATTACTACGTTGTGTACTCATTTCATAGCGTGCCAGCATAGTCAAGCTCAAATCCTCATTCTTGAAATAAGGTGTAAAAATCAATTCTGCTCGAGCACCAATCTTGAGACGATTTGATTCTGTATTGTCAACAGAATTATAGGAATTCATGTCATTCCAAGTAATCGTTGAAATACCAGCAGAACAGAATGAAGGTACTGAACGTGCATATATATCAAAATCTACACGTCCATTAAATGTCAAACGATGCTGACCTACATCAGTTCCAAGTAACTCATACTTGATATTGAAATCAGGAGTGATACGATATGTCTGGTCTTTCTTCCAAGACATATTAGCATAAGCTATAGGGTTTCCAAGATTACGTATAGCCCGCAACTCATACGAAGAATAGTTTCCCACATATGGTGTCTTGGCATTTAATGTACCCTCTGGATTCATAATATAGTAATCACCTGTATCCTGACCGTCTGCTGTCTGTCTATATATTGACATATTTGGCGCAAGCTTCTGTGCTATACCAAGCAAACCTGTATAGTTTTGTACATTGTTCGTATATGTAAGAGCAAAATTTGTTGAGAACCTGATACGGTCACTGACATTATAGTCAAGCACCAGACGCGTAGATAATCTATCAAGTTTCTGCTTTATTATAGAACCCGTCTGATGGTCATAACCGCCAGAGATACGGAACTGGGCCTTCTGACCACCACCAGAGACATTGAGGTTCCATGAGTGCATAGCACCAAACTGCTTGACTGCATCTACCCAATCAGTGTTGTTATTCCAGTTCTCATAGTCAGCCCATGACTTATCATAGTTCACCTCACGGATGTTAGAGGTTGCAGTAGAAGACTGATTAGGGTTATAGTACTCCTCCTTAATCAGCATGGTGTATTCATCACCGTTAAGAAGTTTATAGCCTTCCGGCTGCCAAGTGCCTGTTAACTTGTACGAAAAGTTCACGCGTGGTTTTCCTCTTGAACCACGCTTCGTGGTAATCATGATGACACCGTTGGCACCCTTGGAACCCCATACTGCTGTTGCCGCTGCATCTTTAAGGACATCAATCTTTGCTATATCCTCCACATTTACAGACAGTAATGAAGAATATTCTTCTTCAGTAGCATTTGTAAAATCAAAAGATGCGTCTGGGTTATCAAATATCTTATCATCTACGACAATAAGTGGTTCTGCATTACCATTAATGGTTGTTACACCACGCAAACGCATAGTCGTACCGGAACCAAGGTTTCCTGAGTTACTTACGATATCAAGACCGGCAATCTCACCCTGCAATGCCTCGTCGGCTGATGTGAATGCCATACCTTCCACGTCAGAGAGGTTGAAAGTCTGCTGAGATACCGTCACCTCATTTTTTGGAATATTCAAACCACCAGAACCCGTACGACGTCCGCGCACAGTCACTTCATTAAGAGTAGTTTTCTCATCCTCCAGTTTGATTGCGAAGGTAGTTTGTTCTCCGATTACCTGTTTCCAGGTCTTACTACCTACGAAAGAAACGACGAGTTTGTTCTTGGTATTCTTGATTTCCATCGAGAAGTTACCCATCATATCCGTCTGCGTAGCATTGACGATACGGTCATTGCCATCGCGCTCCGTGACGTTAGCCATCATAACCGGTCCCATGGCATCCTCCACAGTACCAGATATCACCGTACCCTGCGCCATCACAAATTGAGCGAACACGCATAGTATCAGCATCAGAAAAATCTTTATTCTTGACATAATTGAATATACTTTATTATATTACTATTAAATACGTAGCATTATGCCTTAATCATCTCGATTTGAAGAAGGGCACTTTATTTCGTCATAGCGTCCACTTGCGGAATAACAGAGCGGAGTGCTAATCTGATGAATAACCGCAAATGACGAACTAAGTAATGATGTGGCGCTCTTGGCATCAACATTATACTGAATATCACGTGTCATCTTATTTACGATTTTTTCTGTTGCCTTCGTGGCATCATTCAAGTTTTCTGCCGTAATTGTCAGAGGACTCAAGCCCTGAGAAGCGCGATATACATCCGTAACAGATAGCACTCCATTGCGACTTGACACTCGTATATTTGAGGCTATACCCAAATCTGACGAATACATAGACTGATAAGATGTTGCAGGAAGATAATTATCTGCAAAAACAGAATTGTTTTGGAAATGATAACGTATGAATGCACGCATCTGTTCAATCATGTCAGCAGCCAATTCACGCGCAGCCTTTAACTCCGAACTAGAATAATCACCATTTATAACAGCTTCCAGTTGTGCAGGCGTAGGCAGTCCCATTGCATATGCTTTTTCTACCGCTTCATTGTCTGGTGCATACAATGTATAATTATAACCATTAAAGAAACGTACATTCGCATCACCTTGTATAGCAAGCGTATCATTCCATATACGATAAGAATTCTGCTTTGAAGGAGCCGTATCCTTGATACGTACCCAATTCAAATAGGTCGTGCTACTAACCGCGGCACATAGTTCAAGGAATTCAGAGAACTTGTCTTTATTATTATTTAGGAAAGAATACACACTTCCATAAGCCGTCTGTATTGGCCTATCCAGAACAAGTGAGAAACCGTTTTCCTTAAGCGAACGTTCTTTGATCTTTGAAGCAGGCAGATTATCTGGATGTGCCAACTGAGCACCACCATAGACTCTGCCTACGCAATCACTTTCTGAACCAGCACCTGTGACATATATTGCGCCACCGTTCTTTGTCAGATAATAGTGATTATTATTACCTTCTCCATAGAAACTGTTGCTTTCAAGCACAACTGTTTGATAATCCAAATAATCACATACCTGAGAAGCAAAGCTGGTATTACCGTTTACAGCAATCTGTCCTAAATCATTTGAACGTGAATAATTGATAACACCCGTTTTAGGGTTGAAAGGATAAGCCTTCAAGGCATACTTTCGATCATAGCGGAATATCTCACCAGTCTTTTTATTTATCTGTGGCTCAAGATATGTATAGAAAGACAATGCTCTTGGCTGTGACCATCCCAACGATACCGGATCAATTATAGGATTAGCATAATCATTATCATGCATTGTAAAGAACGCATAATGAGATTTCATCGCCATGAGATAATAGTACATATCTGCACCGAAAACAGAGTTCACACTTCCTTTCTTCTTATCAGAAAGGAAATAATTCATAATATCGAAATTCGGAAGTGTCAAAGCTCCTCCTATAACGGAACGGAACTCGTCTGGGGCAAATAATTTATTGAGTTTGTAGATTACACCGTTGTTTGCAATCTTAACGTCATAATGTCCATCTACCTGCAACAAATGATTAGCTGCAGAGATTTCCATAAACTCTCCAGAGCCGATATCTGTCAGCGTATGGAACTTGCTTGGAACAGAAGCTACGAAGGAACTCTTCATGTGATTATTGACAATACTTGTAATCACACCATTACCGTTAACGAAAATAGAATCAAGATGCTGTGGAAGATTCTCCGGAGTGTTAGGTAATCCCTTGACACCATAATACGATACGAAATCAGAACCACTGCCATTTACAAAATAGTCGATGACGGCATCATCCGAAGGAACAAAGATAGCGCCGAAATCATTAAGGCTGTTTGCCGCAGTAGATGACGAGTAGTACTGATTCCATCCTGGATCCCAATCAAGGCGCATATTTGACGCTACGCCTGAACCGTCAGGATCAGTAGTATTACCTACACCACCTTGAGATTTTGTACTGAAATAACGAACCTGGAAAATAGAATCAAGTATCGGAGCACCATTTTGACGAGCCCATGAATTATAGTTATTCGTTGTAGTGGCATCATAATATGGCGCACAATGATAATCCAGCATGCGTGAGAATAATTTTGCATTGGACTCTGTCCTGAGCACCTGTCCTAAATTGCCAGGAGGAACCAGCACATTTGTCAACTGGTGTATGTATCCATTCTGACATACTACATCCTGGTTCAGTATCTTATTCTGGAAAACATAAGCAGTGTCAGCATTATCAACATTATATCCAACTGGTTCCCCACGCAATATTCCGAAATCGCAGTCTGTACCCACTGTAGTAATATAATTGTTGAGCATCTGCTCACGTGTTAAGTGAAACAGCATTGGTACCGTAGCATCAAATACACAATTGATCCCCGTCTTACCATGTGCATCCCAATAAGAATTCCCTTGAGGCATGACTCCACGGTTTGACAAGAACTGAATATCGTCAATAACACTGACATTCGTTTCATGTTTTACTGCCTGTCCGCGACTAACATTATTGTCACCCTGCGGAATGTTTGAAAGCATCGAAGTCAGCAATGCATTCTTAAGCAAACTTGAATTAAGTAACAACTTCTTTTGCGGTGTTGTCAGCTGTTCATACGAACTGACACCGAAAGCATTGTCAGAATTAAAGAAGCGGTTAAAAGCCTCATCGTTAGCGGGGAAAGCAGTCATACTACCCGTACGTCCTAGGACTTCTGCATATCCCAAATCATCAACTAATCTAAGATACGTATTAAACGTACCTGTGAGTTTTCGTTGATCAGGATTTTGCAACTCCTCATAGATTGTGCCACCAAGCCATTCTGGTTTTTCCTCCTCCGGTACTAATAAATCTTTTGTACAAGAAACGAAAGCCACACTGACCATCGACACCCATAAAATGAGTTTTTTCATAAAGATTGAAGTAGTTAGTTTTATTTTTATTTTATTTATTGTCAAAGTGTTAGTATATGCATCAACGGCCGTCAAGTACATCATTGGTGCACTCGAACGGCTTTTTGATTATGCAAAGTAACTAAAATTTCTTTAATTATGCAACTTTTTAACACAAAAACTTTGAAAATTGCAAAAAAAGTTATAAAAACAAAAAAAGTTGCGCCTTTTATATTAGGTACAACGTTATCGCTATCTGATTGTCGCATAATCGCAATGCGATTACACCGTAAAAGCTATCTGATTACTATGTAAAAGCTATCCGATTACCATGTAATAGCTATCTTATTACTTTGTTTTCCGTTAAAATGAATTTTACCTTCCTTTCTTCCGTTGCAAGACTCATAGTACTATTCCTTCCTTTTGTACATTATATATGAGATAACATTAGTCTCTGTTTTCACTATACTAAACTCGCCATGGATACAGCATATATAAAAATTTTGCCCCCTCTCGTAACCGGGAGGGGGCAAAAAACATATTAGATATTATTTACTTTACCTGTGCGCCAGCAGCAGTGAAAGTACCGTTAGCAGTCTCGATTACGAGCTGACCGTCAACGACCTTCTTTGCTGGAGCAGCAGCCTGTGTACCATCAGCAGCTACAGTCTCAATAGCATCAGCAGCAGTAACATTGAACGTCATTGCTACATCATGCTTTTCATAATTATAGGGAAGTCCTTGTGCCGCCTGATATGACTCTAAAACAGATACTTCTGCACCCTCCATTGTAGCATTACAAACAGCATCAGCATTAGCAGGAACAGCTACTGTAAACTTAGCGATCTTACCTTCTTTCGCAGTATAATTTGAAGCAGCTCCACCACCTAAAATACCAATTTTACAAGTATTACCAGAAATAGTCGCAGGTTTTAAAGTAAGGTAATACTCTTCTGTATCAGGGTCTTGAGCCCATATATCCTTTACTGCAACAAATTTTTTAATTTCATAACCTGCTGGGAAAGAAATTTTATCACAACCGATAGTCTGTCCTGCACCATCCTGTACGATATTCAAATAGAAGGTATTATCCTCACCAGCTTTAACGTCGCCATCTACAGAAAGATACATATAATTCTTAAATGTACTTACATCCGTAGTAATCTCTGCATTAGCAGCAAGAGCAAAAGCTGCCATTGCAATCATAGAGTAAATTTTTTTCATAATCTTAAGATTTTAAATTGTACAATTAATAAATAAGTTATTCACACTGTTCTGTTATAAAATGCTCTCTAGCGATGGTCATAACTGGAGTGGCTATGCCACCACCAGAGAGTTATTATGATTTACATTTTTTTTTACTTGTTCAAGAAATTACTCCTGACCGAGGTACATATTAACTACTGCGTTAGCATCAGACATGGTAACATCTCCGTCACCGTTCATGTCAGCAGCATCAGCGTTGAAGCCTGTAACGGTTGTCTTATCCTCAGCGAGGTAGTAGTTCACGATAGCGTTAGCGTCAGACATAGTAACTGATTCATCACCGTTTACGTCGCCTGAAGCAGCTTCTGCACCAGGAACGTTTGTTACCTTCACGCCACCTCTTACAACAGTAACCTTGAGGTTATCGAACCATGAGCGACGACCGCTATTACCAAAGTTAGAACTGAGAGAGAAAGTCTTCAGAGCCTTTGGAGAAGCCATTGGAACATCAGTAACAGTCATTGAACCATTAGTGCCATTTGATACAGCGCAACTCATTGTCTGAGAGCCATAGTTCAGAGTGATCTCCATGTGTGTCTTATAAGCGTTAACACAGATCTGGTTATTGTTAACACCACTACCGCCACCGCACTTAATCTTTGATGCGATTCCAAGTGGGTCAACCTGTGTTCCCCAACCATACGTACCACCTACGATTTCCTCACCATCTGTATCCACAAGAGAGAACGTTGTCAAACCACCATTAAAATTACCATACCAAAGGTCGAAGCTTACGTTCACGAGGTCAACTGTAGAACCAATCTCTGTATCAGCAGTAGCAACTACAGGTAACTTATCATCAGCAATAACTGCTGTAGCTGTACCCTTACCTACGCGAAGAATACCAGGAGTCAGTGTTTCAGAGCCATTCCAATAACCAACGGCAAAGTTAGTTGTTGCATCAGCTCCAGCACCCTCTGCAAATGTACTGAAAGCAGTTGGGAAGTCCATCTGACCCACAGCACCAGTTATGGTATAAGTTTCGTCATCATTCTGAACCGGAGCATTTTCAAAGTCAATATCAAGGATTGCCTCACCAGCGAGCCATGCCTTAAAGTCGTCAACTGCAACAATTACATTGTGTGCAGCCTCTGCGAGAGAAAGGGAATCAGCCTGAACGAACTCCGACGTAGAAGCACCAATAATATCATTATATACCTTCTGCGAAGCCTCTATGGCACTATTCAAGGCTACGCGGTTAGGATAGAGCTCACATGTTGCATCCTCATAGATACCCTTAGCATAAGCAATAGAGTCAACAAGATTTGTGAATGGCTTATTCAGATTTAGCCAATTATTTCTATATGAGTTGATAGGTTTTTGTGCTTTTGTTTTAACAGTATCAGCCAAAGTCATGTCATTATCCTTAAACTCTGCAATAATATCCTCATCAGAGAGTGCCATCCAAGTATCATACAAACCCTTAACTTCATTATAGCCAATCTGATATTCATCCTTACCCCATGGACGAGAAGCATCCTCCTTCAAGTCTTTATCAGACGTTTCCAGAAGAGAAGCAAGAGTAGTTGTCTCCTTTTTCGCTTTACGCAGATATGCCTTTTCTTCCTCTGTAAACAGACCTGGGATATACACCTTATAGAGAACAGGAGCATAGAAAGAAGTAAACATACCTGTAGAACCGACCGACTTCCAGTTATTAGGATCTGTTGGTTCTGTATTATTACAACGGATACCAAAAGTCACGGTTGTATCACTTTCAACAGTAAATCCATGAATAAAGCGCATACGCAATGCTGGATCAAGAGGCTGAGCTGCAACAGTATCTCCGTTGAACCAATATTGAAACCAAGCTGCCTTGACAGCCTTAGAACGTTGCCAATCACTCTTGTTTGCTGTACCGCGACCGCCATCTCCTTCAAAACCGAAGAAATATGTACCCTTTTCAAGTTTTACTGTAGCTGTAGCGATATTATCCCAGTCACCACTTGCTCTAGTCTGCCACTGAACGCCCAAATCCGTATTTGCTGCGCCACCCTTATGGCACCAACGATCAGTATTAAAGTTCCAATAAGCATTAGCATGACCGCCCGTCATCTCTGTTTGACATTTATTGAACTTACCAGTCCAATACTGCCAAGACAGTGATCCGTCATCACCATCTCCTTCTACATAATACTGCAACATCTCATCTGCATTCTCAACAAGGAATGCTTTGAGAGCAGTCTGCAGAGAAGCTACTTTTCCTTCTACGCCCTCATTTGCATCAATAGCTGACTGCAAATCAGACAACGCTGTCTGGAATTCAGAAATCTGCACACGAGGCGCACCAGCTTCTGCTTCATAAACTGGATCATTAGCCCATGAATACCCGTCATATATTGTCTGACAGTAGTCTTTGAAATTCTGCGCAGTACGAGTATCGAACACGTTTGTTGCGACGTGCAATTCTACGTTAGTAACCTGCACGCCTTCTGCTAACGCTGCAATCTCAGGTATGACATATCCCTGAACTTCATCACCGCTTACAGTGAGTGGCAAACAAATCGTTGTCCATCCATCAGTACCATAAGAGCCACCCTCACCTATAGGTAACTCTACACGATCAGTTGTACCGGCAGGAGAACCATCACTATTAAAAATAAGATTGATGTAGTTCTGACCAGCCTCAAAAGGAGCCGTACCATTTCTTGAAGCTTGTGTAAAGCCCGCAGAAGAACCTTTCATCTGCAGAACAAGCACATAGGTTCCTGCTGTTTCAACAGGTATAGCCTGATAACAACCATTTGAAGAAGCACCTTTTGCAACAATAGCTTTTTCTCCACTTGGACCAGCACCTTCTTCAACATTGAACACCTCGTCCAAAGACGTCTCATTAATAGATGTCCAATTCGCCGTCAAACCAGATGCAAAATCACTATTCGACAAAAGGTTGTCTCCAGCAATTCGGAAACACGCATCACTTGAGTACACGAGCGTCCCAATAGGATACTCGTCAGCAAACGCACCCAACGTGCACATAACCAACATTGCACCAGAAAGTAATCGTTTAATCATAATTGTTTGTTGTTAGTTAATATTTTAATTATGTTTTTTAAAATTCCTTTTAGGTATTATATCTATTTCATTTTGCAAATTTACATATTTTTTTTTTTCTAACAAAATATTTTCTGCAAAAAAAACTTTTTTTTCGCAAAAAAAAAGAGCAATCATTGAAAAATCCATGGTTTTATGCTCATAATACATGTTTCTGCGCCATTTCATAGTAATAGAGCAAAGAAAAAGGTATGTTAGCAAGTGTCAGCAAACATACCTTTTCTTTATGCATTATTATTTCGTTCTGTACTCGTTATTTAACGGAAACTATTATGTTGTCTGTTATTGTGCCTTTAGAGAATTTCACGACATAGTTACCTTGCTGTGATACGAGTTTTCTGACGCTCTCATGCACACCAGCCTTCGTCGTAACAATACGTCCGTACGCTATACCGTCAAGTGAGTACACATCTGCGGTCAACTCTACGTCATCCGCAAGATTCTCATATATAAACGTAGGATCTTCAATCACTGTTATAACACCTGTGGTATTCCATAGACCAGACTTATCCCAAATAAGACCATCAGGCAACTCTGGTAATTCCACCGTACACTTGGTATCGTTACCAGATATTGTAGCTACTTCCCAAAGCTTAAAAGTATTACCTTTAGCAAGAGTAACGCCGTCTGCAAGACGTACCTTCAATTTTGAACCATTCCAAAAAGTAAGTGTGCTACTTGAGTTGAGTTTTGAGCACTGTGTGTTACTTGTGATCTTCATATCCAGCACACCACCACTTCTGATATTAAGTATGGATGTAGCCGTGGCAGTAGTCCAGGCATCATTAGCACCTGTAATAGACAAGACACCACCATTTGAAACTGCAACATTACCGAATTTCATATACGGACCACACATCATTCCACTACCTGTTACAGTCGTGATGTATGAAGGATTAAATGTCAACCGATTGGCAACGCGGCTCGTACCTTGTATATACAATGTACCAGACTGAACTGTGAAGTTTGCCTTTACATTCTCACAATTAGCATTGGCGAATATAATCTGCCTGTCAGGTTCACCAGCATAAACAACGGCAGTACCAAGGACATTAGCACATGAAATATTAGCATCGTACCCTGCACCTACAGTTATTTTGCCACCACCTGTTATTGTACCGGTAGCATCATCCTTAAAGGCAAGCAGATTTATATTCTTGCCATTTGTATTGAAGGTATAGCCAGAACCCACATTCAGCACAGCCTTTGGCAAACCATAGTTATTATCCCAGCAGAAGATAGGATTATAACTGCCGCGCTTAGTGGTACGAGCGTCAATCTCACCTTCGAAACCACTCCAGTCACCCTGTAGGTAGCTACGTACACCCGATGCGGTAACCACAAAGGTACCAGCACCAGAAAGCTTACCAGTATAATTACATCTTGGGTCAATAATCAATGTTGCTGTATATCCAGACGGCACAAGCCAATTGATAGGATTAATGCTACTAGATCCTTCAGAGTTAGTATCAGTGTACGTAGCATTTCTAATCTCTACCGTCTTAGGTAGTGTAACATCATCAGAGAAAGTATCATCTACGCCATTGACATTACCCGAAGAAATAACAAGTTTATCAAC
The DNA here is from genome assembly GCA_946534585.1 of uncultured Prevotellaceae bacterium. GTDB lineage: Bacteria > Bacteroidota > Bacteroidia > Bacteroidales > Bacteroidaceae > Prevotella. The sequence goes on along the minus strand of CAMNCV010000137.1, from coordinate 43,117 downwards.
ACCGAATCTTCTTGGCATATTAAGAGTACCTGCACCTGCCTTATATAATGCGTTTCCACCTACACTTATAATGTCTGCAGACTGAGAGAATGTTGCATTACTACCTACATTTAATGTACCGTTACCTTCAGCAACGTAAATAGTCTGTCCTGATGTCATGGTTGAGTTGACACCTAACTTACCATTATTGACAAGAGTGATGCTCTTATCAACAGAACCAAGGGAACCATACTCTGTACCTATTTCATTAGCAAGAGAACCAGCGAATATGTATCCTCCCTCAATTGTCGTATTACCCGTATGGTTAACATTATTGAGAGTTATACTACCAGTTCCAGTCTTGTACACATCAGGATTTCCGACAATGCTATCACCAGATAGCGTAAAGGATTTTGTTCCTTCGAAATTAAGAGCCCTAACACTTACCGGTCCATTTATCTCTACGGATGTTTTTACTGCATCATTATTAAATGTAACCTCTGAACCATGATAGAACTTACTCTTCTCTCCTTCATCAGCCGTCTTGAAGTTTTCCGCTCCGTCATTTTCCCATACAGAGCTTTCATCACCAATCCATACAAGATCTTTTGCACTATAGTTGGTTATCTCAAGATATAGTTTTCCGTCTTCATGCGACAACACCGTTCTTGCTCCCGGGAGGTTCTCAATGATTATATCATCGAGGCTGCCATTGACTTCTCCTATTGTACCAAGGCAATAAATGCCGTCGGCGATAGCAGCCGCTCCTGTTGCCGGATGTGCATTGATGCGGAATATAGGCGCGAGGTACTGAGGACCATTAGTCCAGTTCTTTTTCTCTATCTTCAGCACGCTTGCATTGAGGTTATCTGCCTTTAAGCCATCACTGTAGATATCGAGTTCAACGACAGAGCCGAAATCAAGGATAAGCGAGTCAGTGGTTATGGTAGAAGCCTTAGCCTCCTTACCACCAGGACGGATGATGGCAGCATATTCTGCCTGTATGCCCTTAGCAAACGTTCCGCCATCAGAGTTGAGTTCTGCAAAGCGGTTGAGCCAGAGGCGTGAGTTCTGCAAGGTACCGTTGAAGTTAAGCGTACCAGCCCACACATCGGTCTGGCCAGTATATGTCTGCACTACATCAGGGAGAGTCAGCGCACCGTCACCCTGCTTCACGAGACGCATATCACCAGCGAAGGCACCGCCTGTGAGGGTGTGTGTATAATATTTATAAGTGATAGGATACTCCTTTGCAGTAGCCTCGGAAGGAGCAGAACCAGATACCAACGACGGAGCGTTGTCTATATATATATAAGGTGTAGCACCGTCAGCGACATTGACGGTCATGTCGTTTGTCTCGCAAGTGATGACAGACTCGCCGTTATTGCTGATAGTTCCATTGTTCTTCACCTCTGTGCGTCCTTTCATGGTAAGTGCAGGCGGAGCGGCAGTGATGCCTTCCATCTCACCGAGGAAGTAAGAGGTATGAGGTGGCTGGTTGTATCCACACATCTGCCATACCATAGCGTTACGCTGCTGGTGGTCGTACCACATAGAGTAAACGCGCCATGGTGTTTCGATGGTAGTGGTGTAGATGCGTATCTTGTTGTCAGCAGTACGCATTACAAACTCATGACGCCAGTCACCGAGGATGTCGCCCATGAAGCAAGGAGTAGCCTTAGTCCAGTTGTTTGCCAACGAACCCTCGAACGTCTTTATCTTACCTCTTCCATATTTATAGATAGCGCCTGGTTTGTTATCATAGTTAGTTCCGTCAGCATTATATGTTTCCTCGCAAAGGTCACCATCCCAGTAACAGTTGAAGTTCTGTGCCATTCCATTGGTATCATAACCAGCTACATGTTCATTGGTTACGAGACTGATTGGATTATCAGAATCTCTGGAAGATGATGCAAATGCACCAGGCACAGTATTACAGAAGTTACCGGCGATGGCACGTCCGTCGTCACTACCTCCTGCAAGACGATAATACAGCTTAGCCGTAGTAAGGTCACGATAGTGGTTGCTTGGCTGCTCCTCATTACAGAACCATCCCTCGTGTCCGTGGATATAAGGGTTGAAGTCACCATGATGCTGAGCATCGCCATGACCGAATCCTGCGGTAGAGAGACCCATACCATTATCATCGATTACGAGACCACCGAACACGATTTCGTCACGACCGTCCCAGTCAACATCGGCAATGCCATAGTTATGATAACCCTGACCATACCATGGAGAACCCTTCTGATTGTTCATCCAACGCCAACGTTCAGAGAGCTTGTGGGTGTTCTTGTCAACATTCAAAGCCACGAACTTATGACGGGTGTAGATACCACGACCAATAAAGATGCTTGGATTACGTCCGTCAAGGTAAGGTGCGCCGTAGAAGAACTTGCTTGAACGGTGTCCATAGCCGTCACCCCAGGCAGCTTCGAGGTTTGACTCACCTGATTCAAAACGTGCGCAAGGGAAGTCAATAATGTCGTATATCTGTCCTGTCTCACCATTACAATAAACGAGGAACTCCTTGCCATAGTGGGTAAAGTACTGACCTGAGATTTCCTTTCCGTCTCTGTAATAATTCTGACCGAAACCGAATTTCTTAGTCACGCCATTGTCAACAACAGTAATTGTAGTGCTACGTGCGGTAGTAGTCACGTTCGGATTTTCCTTCGGATCTCCATTCTTTACTGCGGTAGCGTAAACCACGCCATCAACAATACTTAAGGTTACCCAATCCGCTGGACAGCTTGCCGTCGCTGCAGATGACAGACCAGTCTCAATCGCTGCAGTCGCACCAGCAGGAGAAACCCAGCCCTGACTGCGGTAATTAGTCCATGCGGTACCATTCTTACCATCGGCACCGATAGTATAAACTGAGCCGTCAAACATGTGTATGCTTGAACCTTCCTCAAGACGCATGAGTACCTCTGCACTGCCATCCTGATCCCAGTCATAGCCTACGATATTCTGTTCATTGTTCTGGAAGTCACCCATGTTTGGTCCGCAGTTGACCCACCAAAGCACAGAGCCATCGAGCTTTGTCACCTCAAACAGAGTATGCTCTTTAAACCAGCCATTAACGGGGAAAGAGTTTGACATCTCCTGTGAGTTGTTGTACTTCATCAGCAGTTCCACTTCGCCGTCACCGTCAACATCGGCAGCACAGGCATCGTTAGGGACATAGGTTGCCTTGAGTTCTTCAGGATGCTTTGGAGTAATTTCCATGTAATCCTGTGCCCATACAGCGACAGGCTGGCTCTGCTTCTGAACTACACCGTTGACGACTGCCGCAACAGTATATTTGCTTGAGGTCGAGCCTGAGGCATCGGTAAAGTTAGACACTTTCAGATTCTCCGCAATGAGAGAACCATCACGATAAAGATTGTAGGTGACATCATAGTATTCATCAGACTGAATACGCCAGCTGACGAATACGCCACCAGTGGTCTTGACAGCAACGACGCCACGGTCAAGATTGTCAATGACACGCTGCGCCTGCATCGTCAGAACGAATAGCGTCAAGAGTAGAAAAGTAGTTAGTTTTTTCATTATTATATTGTTTTGTTGTTATGCTAACGAAGTTGCAATAATATCACTGCAAGCTACGATTTCTCCAGAGGATTCCACCCTTGGGCAAGGAGGTCAAACTCACCGCCGTCGCGACTGATGAGTTTCAGTCCTAATTCAGGACGTGTGATATGCCCGATGACCTTGATGCCTTCCATCTGTTGCAGGGTGTCGTTGTCGCCTATGGGGCATGTAAAGAGCAGTTCATAGTCCTCACCTCCGTTAAGGGCACAGGTTGTTACGTTCATATTCAGTTCCTCTGCCATCACTGCAGTCTGGTAGTCGATAGGCAGGAATTTCTCATAGATGCGGCAACCAACGCCCGACTGTTTACATATATGATGAAGTTCAGACGAGAGACCATCCGAAATATCCATCATTGCCGTGGGGTGGATGTTGGCAGAACGCAGTTGTTGAATGATATCTCCACGTGCTTCTGTCTGTAGCTGTCGTTGAATCAAGTACTCACGTCCTGCGAAATCAGGTTGCCATGCTTCATCGAGTTGCTTACGCAGAGCCTCCAAAGCCTTAGCATCCTTGGTTTCTTTCATCTTTGCTTGTATCTTACGTACCTGCTCGTAATACACCATTTTCTCGCGCTCAAGGAGCTGCAGACCCATATATGCAGCACCGAGGTCACCGCTGACACATACAAGGTCGGTATCACGAGCGCCGTTGCGATATACTATATCCTCCTTTTTTGCTTCACCTATGCAAGTGATGCTGATGGCAAGTCCTGTAAGCGACGACGTAGTGTCGCCACCTATTATATCCACATGCCATTTCTCACATGCCATTCGCATTCCGTCATAGAACTCCTCCAGATCCTCCACCTGAAAGCGCTTTGACAGGGCAATGCTCACGGTCATCTGACGTGGTGTGCCGCCCATGGCAAAGATATCGCTGATATTGACCATTGCCGATTTATATCCGAGGTGGCGCAGGTCAACATACGTAAGGTCAAAGTGAACGCCCTCCATAAGCATATCAGTAGTAACGAGGGTTTCGAGGGAAGCACCATAGTGAAGCACTGCGCAGTCATCACCTATTCCTTTGACGGTGGACGAGTTCTTAGGTTTAATCTCCTTAGTAAGATGTTCGATGAGTCCAAACTCACCAAGTTTAGCAATCTCCATTCTTTATCATTTCTTTAAATATCTCAGTCATCAACGGTTGAGCGCTGTTAGCCGCCTCCTGTACCTCTTCATGAGTAGCCTCAACGGGCGAATCGCTGATGTAGATATTCGTAATTATACTTATACCGAACACACGAATGCCACAATGCCGAGCCACGATAACCTCTGGCACCGTGCTCATGCCTACGGCATCAGCCCCAAGAGTGTGATAGGCGCGGTATTCGGCAGGTGTCTCGTAACTCGGTCCCTGTACGCCTATATACGTACCATGCACAAGGCGTATGTCCTTATCAGCCGCAATCTTGTCAGCAAGAGCAATGAGTTTATGGTCGTAAGGCTCGTGCATATCAGGAAATCGTGGTCCTGTTGGTAAATTCTTTCCACGCAGAGGATGCTCTGGGAAGAAATTGATATGGTCAGTGATGACCATCATGTCGCCCACGCGGAAATTCTCATTGACACCTCCGGCGGCATTGCTGACGAAGAGTGTGCGTATGCCCAGTTCATACATCACGCGCACGGGAAACGTGACCTGTTGCATGGAGTAACCCTCATAGTAATGAAAGCGCCCCTTCATAGCCAGCACCATGCTGTTGCCAAGACGTCCCACGATGAGGCGTCCGTCATGTCCCTCAACTGTTGAAACCGGGAAATTGGGAATATCAGCGTATGACATCTGCCACACGATGTCAATTTCAGAAGCTAATTGTCCGAGGCCTGTTCCCAGTACTATCGCTGTTGTTGGCAGTTGGTCTGCTTGCAGTGCCGACAGGCTTTGTAACTGCTGACGCAGGAACTGCGCCGTTTCTTTGATTTTTTCGTACATAGCTTATGATTTTTTCGTTAAACACTTCTTCATCGCCCTGTATGAACGACACCCTTATCGGCTGCACATATATTGACTGACGGACTTCATCAGAGAGGTTAGTGAGCAGTTCCAGTCGCGTAGCATCCTTCTCCGTTGTTATGATAACGGCAGGCTTTGGCATCATACGAAACTGCGTATTGATAGCCTCGGCATCAGACTTCGTAAACTGGTGGTGGTCACGGAAGTGCATCGGCGTTATACTGGCGCATTTATCCTTCATATCCTCCATTATCTGTTCTGGCGATGCTATGCCACTAATCAGTAATACATTAGGCAACAATCCGTCATGTTCCAGCGTTTTACATTCTGGAAACATAGGCACAAGTGGCAGTTGCTTCATCGTAGTGAAATACAACTGCTGATAGGGATAGAGGTTCATGGCACGCTGAAGTACGCGGTAGCCCATAGGCGTTGTTTCCTTCGGGCACTTGGTGACTATAACGATGTCAGCCCTATCCTTTCCTTTCAATGGTTCGCGCAGGCGGCCTGCCGGCAGCAATTTGTCGTAGATAATCAGCCGATGATAGTCAACGAGCAGTATGTTCAGTCCTGGTTTAACATACCGATGCTGAAAGGCATCGTCAAGCACGATGACCTGCACGTCTTTCGTTGCTTCGTCATTTGTCAATCGTTCGATTCCATGGCAACGATTGGCATCAACGGCTACGTAGGCATCTGGAAACTTGCGGTGCATCTGGTAAGGTTCATCGCCTATCTGTGGCATCGTGGTCTCAGCACCAGCCACGCGATAGCCACGCGTCTTTCGCTTATATCCGCGACTGAGCACAGCCACCTTAAACTCCTTGCGGAGCAAGTCAACAAGGTACTCTGAGTGTGGTGTCTTACCTGAACCACCCACGGTTATATTGCCTACGGATATAACAGGAATGTCGAACTCTCGCGATTTCAGCAACCCATTATCGAACATTGCATTTCTTACGCCAACGCCAACGCCGTACAACCACGACAGCGGCATCAGCCATTTGTTTATTTTTATGAAATCACCCTCCAAGGTTTTGCCTTATTTTGTGTATGATGTATTATTCTTAGTCTGTAGTTTTCCCACAATCATTATTTCCAACAACATTACGCTCTGATAGTGGTTACGTCGCTATATCAATTCTTTATTATGACATATTCACAGCGAGCCTGCACATAGCTCTGCTGTTCTATGCTTCTGACAGTACAGAATGGTTCATAGAATGTACCAAGCATCAGACGCAACTGCTCATCGAGATTATTGCCATTACCTTTCACCGTTTCAAACAACTGGTCGGTCCAGCTTGCTGGCAACGGCAACGTAATCAACTCATATCTCGACAACTTCGCAAGCGCAGCTGCCCTGCGCACAGCCTCTGGTAATCCTCCGAGCTGGTCAACAAGTCCTATCTGCTTGGCATCGGCACCAGTCCATACCCTACCCTGCGCTATAGCCTTCACCGAATCGACAGACAAACGCCGTCCATCAGCCACACGCTTGCAGAACAAATCATAACCACGGTCGATATAACGTTGCAGAGCGCGCTGCTCTTCAGCGTCAAACGGTCGTGCGCGCTGCGTCATATCAAAGTCTGCGTGCTTATTCGTCTTTACATTGTCATAATGCAGTCCGAGTTTCTCCTGCATCAGTCCACCAATATTCGGGAAGCATCCGAAGATGCCGATAGAGCCTGTCAGCGTGGTAGGCTGTGCCACTATCCATGATGCTCCAGCACTGAGATAGTAGGCACCCGATGCAGCCATGCCGCCCATTGACACCACCACTGGTTTCTTCTCACGCAGTTTTACTACTGAATGCCATATCTCTTCCGAGGCGAAGGCATCGCCACCGCCAGAGTTAATACGTATCACCACAGCCTTTACATCGTCATTCTGCGCCAGAGCATCGAGGTCATCGACCATCGTTTTGCTGATGATGCCTGCACCACCCATTATCGTTCCCGTAGCACTATTTTGCGCTATTGTGCCGTCACAGTAATATACGGCAATCTTATCATCAGCCACATTCACTCCGAGGTAGTCCACCTGACTTTTCATCTGCTTTGCTGAAACAAGGTAGCCACACATCTCGCCACACGATACCTGAGGCACTGTCTCTAACTGATTCAAGCCTAATAGTTTCTTAATCTCGCCTTTTACATCATCGGCATACATCAGTTCGTCAACTAACCCCGTGGTGGTTGAAAGCCAATGCGTATCCTGCAAGGCTGTCATCTCATCAGCATATCGGTTAAGGTCGTCAGCTGGTATGCCACGACTCTGGCTTATTGCCAACACTATCTCATGCCACAGGTTCTCTATATAGCGACTGGTCTGTTCGCGGTTTTCTGCCGACATCTGCGTCTCTGTGTATTGCTCCGTTGCACTCTTGTACTTACCCACCTTCACGACGGTCATCTTTACGCCGAACTTCTCAAGCAAATCCTTGATATATACTGGCTGGGCGCTCAAGCCATGGAGATCAACCATACCCTGAGGATTAGTCCAAACGGCATCGGCTGCCGAACAAACATAGTATGCTCCCTGCATATATTCGTCAGCATACGCCACCACGAACTTACGCTTTCCAGCCTGGCTCTCAGCCTTCCATGCGCCACGCTTCCCCGAAGCCTGTTTGCTCAAGCCTGCAGACTTGAAGCGCAACAAAGCATTGCGTATCTCTTGAAGCGAAGCATAGTCAGCGTCAAGCATTCCTGCCTCTATATATATTCCACGTATCTCGGGGCATAATGCTGCCTTATCTATAGCCATAACGATTTCGTCAAGCCCCTGTTGCTCCACCCCACTGCCGCCAAGCAAGTCGCTGAAGGCATCACTCTCTACATGTTCTACAATCTGCCCTGACAACTTGACAACGAGTACCGAGCCATCCTTCGGTACCACGCTTTTGCCCTTGCTGCCTCCAGTTATGGAGCAAGCAAGGATACACAAACTAAGGAGTAGCCACAGCGTTGCAGTCAGTAAAATGCCAATAACAGTGGCAAAAACGTATTTCCAGAAATCTTTCATAAATCAACTGCAAAAATACAAAAAATCTTTCAGTTTACAAATAAATTTACACTTTATTTATATAATAATACATAAAAAACATTTATACTTGTCTGGATTTTGATTTTTTTTCTTACCTTTGCGCCGTAATTTAAAAACACGAGTTTAATGCTACGACATTTCATAATTTCCTTGTGCGTTGCCACATCTTCAGTGGCAGCATTTGGTGGTGTGAACCTACCTGCTACATTCACTACTGACCGCCCAATGGGGCTATATAACGAAGACCAAGGCTACGGATTGGACTTCACCAACTCTCCTGTCATGGGTTCCATACTCAACGGACAAGCCAAGACCCTGCCCAATGAGCCTATATACTACTCCGTAAATGTGCCTGACGGCAACTACCGCATAACACTCGTTCTGGGCAGCAAGAAACGTGCGGCCGAGACATGGGTGCGCGCTGAGAGCCGCAGACTGATGGTGGAAGGCTGTAAGACGAAGAGGGGGGAACTGCGCACTGTGTCGTTTGTTGTAAACAAGCGTAATACCATAATCAACGCTGGCAATGCCACCGCACCGCAAAAGGTCAAGATTAAGCCTGGCGAGGTTGGTTCGCTGACGTGGGATGACAAGCTGACATTGGAATTTTGCGGTAAGGCTCCTGCTGTGCAGAGTATAACGATAGAGCCTGACACCACCGCCGTAACTCTGTTTCTATGCGGCAATAGCACCGTGGTTGACCAAGGACGTGAGCCATGGGCATCGTGGGGACAGATGTTCCCTCGATGGTTCAACGACAAGGTCTGCGTGGCTAATTATGGGGAAAGCGGCCTGACTGCCACGTCATTCCTCGCACAACTGCGTCTCGACAAGATACTTAGCGAACTCAAAAAGGGTGACTATGTATTCTGCGAGTTCGGTCATAACGACGAAAAGGAAAAGGGACCTGGTCGTGGCGCATGGTATCATTACTCGGTAGCACTGAAGACTTTCGTTGACCGTGTGCGCGAACGTGGTGGCAATGTCATTTTCTGTACTCCAACACAGCGTCGCTCTTTCAAGAAAGACGGTACCCTGAACAACACTCATGGTGACTTCCCTGCAGCAATGAAAGCCGTCGCTGAGCGCGAGAATGTACCGTACATTGACCTTAACGCATCAACGAAGACATTATTTGAGACAATGGGTGAAAACGGTTGCCGCAATCTGTTAGTACACTACCCTGCCGGCACTTTCCCTTGGCAGGAAAAGGCTTTTGCTGACAACACACACTTCAACCCTTTCGGAGCTTACGAAATCTCAAAGCTTATCGTTATGGGACTGAAGGAATTGCAGTCGCCACTGACGCAGTATATCGTCAGCGACTGGAAGGATTTCTCGCCTGCCAATCCTGACATTAAACCCACGTCTGACATATTACCAGCACCCGAAGTACAGCAGTTCTTCCCTTGGCCGGAGTCTATCTTCAACGACAACCGCAAGCCTGACGGGAACTAAAGGATGCAACAACAAACCCTCTGCTCACCATGGACAGTGGAGTATCAGAGCTTAAACAAACAATAAAATCACATAAAAACAAATGAAACCAACACTTTTCCTGCTCGCTGCTGGCATGGGCAGCCGCTACGGCGGACTGAAGCAGCTCGACGGTCTCGGACCAAATGGCGAGACAATCATGGACTACAGTATCTACGACGCTATACAGGCCGGTTTCGGCAAGATTGTATGGGTAATACGTAAGGACTTCGAAGAGCAGTTCCGTACACAAATTCTTGCAAAATACGAAGGCAAAGTACAGTGCGAACTGTGTTTCCAGTCTATCGATGCCCTGCCTGAGGGTTTCAGCGTTCCAGAAGGGCGACAGAAGCCTTGGGGCACAAACCATGCCGTACTGATGGGTAAGGACGTGATAAACGAACCCTTCTGCGTAATCAACTGCGATGATTTCTACAACCGCGACGCATTCATGGTTATGGGTAAGTTCCTCAGCGAACTGCCAGAAGGCGCTAAAGGACAGTATGCCATGGTAGGTTTCCGCGTAGGTAACACACTCTCAGAGAACGGAACGGTAAGCCGTGGCGTATGCGCCAAGGACGACAACGGATGTCTGACTACATGTGTAGAACGCACCAAGATAGCACGAGTTGACGGCAAAGTGGCTTATCGTGCTGACAATAAAGAAGACGGCGAGTGGGTTTATATCGACGAGAACGCACCTGTATCAATGAACATGTGGGGCTTCACTCCTGACTACTTCCAATACAGCGAGGAGTATTTCAAGGAGTTCCTAAGCGATAAAGCGAACATTGAAAACCTGAAATCAGAGTTCTTTATCCCACTGATGGTCAACAAACTCATCAACGAGGGTACTGCTACGTGCAAAGTACTCGACACCACGAGCAAGTGGTTTGGTGTTACATACTCTGAGGATCGTCCTGACACCGTGGCTCGAATAGCCAAACTTGTAGAAGAGGGCGTTTACCCAAACAAATTGTTTTAGGCGATGGACATCAACCTACTGACTGACGACGAGGCTGACAGACTGCGCAGCCTCATCGCCAGTTCTACCAAGGTGGCACTGGTATGCCATATGAACGCCGACGGCGATGCACTCGGTTCGTCACTGAGCTGGGCAGAATATCTGCGCCAGCAGGGCAAGGAAGCAACGGTCATCGTGCCAGATATGTACCCAGATTACCTGCAGTGGATACCTGGCACGCAGCAGTCTCTGCGCTACGACAAGAAGAAAGAACAAGCACAACAACTGCTGAATGAAGCCGACTTGCTGTGCTATCTCGACCTCAACACAATCTCAAGAACAGGTCATGAGATGCCTGCTGCACTTGAAAATTACAAGGGGAAAGTCATACTCATCGACCATCATGAGGAGCCAGAGATTAAAGCAGACATAATGGTGTCGCACCCTGAAATGTCAAGCACCTCGGAAATGGTATTCCGACTGATTTGGCAACTGGGAGGATATGACGCAATAACACGCGACATGGCTACAGATATATACTGTGGTATGATGACTGATACGGGAGCATTCACATACAACAGCACACAACCTGAGATTTACTTCATCATCTCGCAGTTACTGGCAAAGGGCATAGACAAGGACAAGATCTATCGCAATGTGTACCATGTATATAGTGTAGATCGCCTTAGACTATGGGGACATGTGCTCAACAGAAACCTAAAGGTACTCTATCCTCCGAAACACGCTTCATACTTCACCATCTCAAAAGAAGATATGAAGAAGTACAACTTCAAGAAAGGAGATGCCGAGGGATTAGTAAACGTACCGCTGAAGATACTGAAACACAAACTTTCAATATCACTACGCGAGGACACTGAGAAAGAGAGACTGGTGTGGATAAGCACACGCTCCGTTGATGATTTCCCCTGCGACGAGATGGCTAAGCAATTCTTCAATGGCGGAGGTCACAAGAATGCCGCAGGAGGCAGGCTGGAATGTTCCCTCAGCGAGGCCGTGGAGATAGTAAAAAAAGCCATCGATGCTTACGCAGACAAATTGAAATAAGAGATAATAGATTATGAAAGAAATTCTTCACACGCTGGTTGTGCTTACCGCAATAGTGGCTATATTCGCTTCATGCGACGATACACAGACCTACGCTGAGCAGAAAGAGTATGAAAACAGTTGCATCAGCCGCTTTCTTGCAGGCAACAGTAATGTTAACACACGAGCCATCAAGGTAATAAGCGAGGCTGACTTCAAGGCACAGGGCGAAACGACTGATACGGCAAAGAATGAATACGTACTGTTCAGTTCCACCGGTGTCTATATGCAGATAATAGACAAAGGTTGCGGTGAAAAGCTGAAAAACGGTGAGAGTGCCGATGTACTGTGCAGATTTACGGAATACAACATCAACGGTGATTCGCTGCAACTGTCAAACAGAGGTTCGTTTCTCTACTCAACATGGGTAGATAAAATGAGCGTACGCAACTCCTCTGGCACATTCAGCGCATCATTTAGCGAAGGACTGATGTATAACTGTTACAGCAGTGCTTCTGTGCCATCGGGATGGCTTATACCACTCACATACATCAATCTCGGCCGCCCTGCAAGTGCTGATGAGCGTATCGCACACGTAAGACTCATCGTTCCTCACGGCCAAGGGCAGGCATACGCGACAAGCAGTGTGTACGCTTGCTATTACGACATAACATACGAAAGAGGACAATAACGGGGTTTTACCCAACACATGACTAAAAATTTAGAACTTTAATAAACCATGTCTTTAATAAAATCAATATCCGGCATACGCGGTACAATAGGCGGACCTGCAGGCGACACCCTCAATCCGCTCGACATAGTAAAATTCACTTCGGCATATGCCACTTTCATACGCAAGACCTATCCAAACGGCAGCGGCAAGATTGTAGTGGGTCGTGACGCACGCATCTCTGGCGAGATGGTGAAGAATGTCGTCTGTGGCACACTGCTCGGCATGGGCTTCGACGTAGTAAACATCGGACTGGCCTCTACTCCTACCACCGAGCTCGCTGTCACCATGGCAGGTGCTGACGGCGGTATTATAATCACAGCTTCTCACAATCCACGCCATTGGAACGCGCTGAAACTGCTAAACAACCGTGGTGAATTCCTCACTGCGCAGGATGGTGCCGAGGTACTCGCCACGGCAGAAGCAGAGGACTTCGTATATGCCGACGTAGATAACATAGGTCATTACACCGAAGAAAGCTTCGACGAGCGCCACATTGACGCAGTGATGGCACTGAAAATGGTTGATGAGGAGGCTGTCAAGAAAGCACATTTCCGTGTCGTCGTCGATTCTATCAACAGCGTAGGCGGCATAATACTCCCTCCACTACTCGACCGTCTCGGTGTGACCTACACATTCCTCAACGGCGAAGCAAACGGAGATTTTGCCCATAATCCCGAACCTTTGGAGAAAAACCTCAGCGGCATTATGGATGCCCTGCGCAATGGTAACTATGATCTCGGTATCGTAGTTGACCCTGATGTTGACAGACTGGCATTTATATGTGAAGATGGCACGATGTTTGGCGAGGAATATACGCTGGTCAGCGTGGCCGACTATGTGCTGTCACATACTCCTGGTGCTACGGTAAGCAATCTGTCAAGCACCCGCGCACTGCGCGACGTGACGGAGAAGCATGGAGGCAAATACAGTGCAGCCGCCGTGGGCGAGGTAAACGTAACGACCAAGATGCGCGAGGTGGGTGCCGTTATCGGCGGCGAAGGCAACGGAGGAGTGATTTACCCCGAGAGCCACTACGGTCGCGACGCACTCGTAGGCATTGCCTTATTCCTCAGCTCTTTAGCACAGAAGGAGTGTAAGGTCAGCGAACTGCGCAAGACCTTCCCTGAGTATTTCATTGCCAAAAACCGCATTGACCTCACGCCAGAAACCGACGTTGATGCCATACTAAGCAAGGTAAAAGAAATGTACAGTGCACAGTCGGATGCACAGGTAAACGACATTGACGGTGTGAAGATTGATTTCCCCGACAAGTGGGTACACCTGCGCAAGTCAAACACCGAGCCGATAATCCGCGTTTACAGCGAGGCGCACAGCATGGATGAGGCAGATGCCCTCGGCAAGAAAATCATGCAGGTGGTTTACGATATGCAGTGATATGCAAACAAATGGCTTTGTAAAAGCATAGCGATTACACTGTAAAAGCATACAGATTACTGTGTAAAAGCATAGCGATTACATGGTAATATGTATGCTTTTACAGTAGTAAACGTAACGTCCTGATACTGAAGTTGTAAAACAAACAAGAAAACCGCACGACATTATATGCGCATAGATATTATAACCGTATTGCCAGAGATGCTTGAGGGATTTTTCAACGAGTCGATTCTGGCACGTGCACAGAAAAAAGGTCTGGCAGAGATACATCTGCACAACCTGCGCGACTACACTCTCGACAAGTGGAAACGCGTTGATGATTATCCCTACGGTGGTTTCGCAGGCATGGTGATGCAGTGTGAGCCTATCGACCGTTGCATCAGTGCATTGAAGACTGAGCGCAACTACGACGAGGTTATATATACCTCGCCCGATGGTGAGAAGTTTGACCAACATATTGCAAACGACCTCTCACTGAAAGGAAACATAATAATACTGTGTGGCCATTACAAGGGGATTGACCAGCGAGTGCGTGATCATCTCATAACAAGGGAAATAAGCATAGGCGACTTTGTGCTAACGGGTGGCGAACTCGCTGCAGCGGTCATGGCTGATGCCATCGTGCGTATAATCCCAGGTGTGATAGGAGATGAGCAGAGTGCACTTAGTGACTGTTTTCAGGACGACCTGCTGTCGGCTCCTATCTATACACGCCCTGCTGAATACAAAGGATGGCGCGTGCCTGACATTCTGCTCTCCGGACACGAGGCAAAGATAAAGGAATGGGAGATGGAGCAGGCTCTGGAGCGCACGAAAAGGCTCAGACCAGACCTCTTGAAAAACTGAAGCGACAAGCAAAAACAACGCAACGTATGAGCGCAGGATTGAAAAAAGCAGGCGGATGCCTTCTCGCTGTCATCGGTGCAATGATGATAGTCTGTGGCATTTTTTTCGCCGTGGCATGCTATACAGCCGATGTTGATGCAGGCAAGAAGAATCATGCTCAATGGGAAGAATACAACAATCATCTCACTACGATAGATTCTCTGATGGAGGTAGGCGTGCCAGACTCTATCATTGACGCACAATATCCGCGGCCTATCATCCGACAAGGGGGCTTTGCCACACTCTTCGGCGGGCTGATAGCATTGGTAATAATAGTCGTTGCGCTAATTCCACTGGCGATCGGACTGTTACTATACCGCAGCGGAAAAAAGAATTCACTAATAAAACAAAACAGACAATAACAATGAACTCACAAGAGATTCCCGTCCTGCTGCTTACGGGTTATTTAGGCAGCGGAAAGACCACACTTCTCAATCGCATACTCAACAACGAGAAGGGAATAAAGTTCGCAGTGATAGTCAATGACATAGGCGAGGTCAACATCGATGCAGACCTCATACAGCAAGGTGGTGTCGTAGGACAGCAGGATGACTCTCTCGTTGCCCTGCAGAACGGATGTATCTGCTGTACGCTAAAGATGGATCTCGTACAGCAACTCAGCGACATCGTGAAAATGCAGAAGTTTGACTATATCGTCATTGAGGCAAGCGGCATCTGCGAACCTGCTCCTATCGCACAGACTATCTGTTCAATACCACAGATGGGCGCTCAGTACAACGAAGGAGGCACTCCTCGACTTGACTGCATCGTGACCGTGGTCGATGCACTGCGCATGAAAGACGAGTTCGGATGCGGTAAGTCATTGCTTGGCGCAAAGCGTAACGAGGAAGATATTGAAAATCTTGTGATACAACAGATTGAGTTCTGCAATATAATATTACTCAACAAGGCCTCAGAGGTGTCACCAGAAGAATTGGAGCGAGTACGCCAGATTGTACGAGCCATACAACCAAAGGCCGAGATAATAGACTGTGATTACGGAAACGTAGATTTTGAAAAGATACTTGGAACAGGTCGTTTCAATTTCGACGATGTAGCTACCTCTGCCGCTTGGATAAGTGAAATCGAGAACTATCAGAGCGATGATGAACACGATGATGAGCACGAGCATGAGCATCACCATCATCATGAACACGACGATGAACACGAGCATGAACATCATCATGAACATTGCGAATCACATCACGGTGGAGAATGTACTTGCCACCATCATCACCACCACCATCATCACGATGAGGGCGAAGCTGAAGAATATGGCATTGGTACGTTCGTATATTATGCGCGCCGTCCGTTTAACATCAATCTATTCGATGACTTTGTGGCGCGTCGCTGGCCTAAGAGCATAATACGTGCCAAGGGATTATGTTGGTTTGAAGACCAACCGCATCTGTGTTATATCTTCGAGCAGGCGGGCCGTCAAGTGCAGCTACAGAATGCAGGACAGTGGTATGCAACAATGCCTGCCGACGAATTAGAGCAATTCCGCAAGGACAATCCTGGTGTCAATCGCGATTGGGATGACCGCTATGGCGACCGCCAACAGAAGCTTGTATTCATCGGACAGCATCTTGACCGCAAGGCAATCACAGCCGAACTCGACAGTTGTCTGGTTGACTGGACTGAAGCATAAAATAATCCCTCGCTGCAAGTTGCAGCGAGGGATTATTCTTTTCAAACTAAGCAGGTGTGCATAATTATTTTTTATAATGTTTGAACTGCATGATGACGTAGGTTCAGTACATGATATTAGGGCGTGTAGTAACTCCTACTCAACCGTTAGCAGGTGCTGAAGATGCATTGTCAGATGATGCAAGGATTGTATAAATAATTATGTACACCTACTTATAATCATTGTTATCTATTTCAACAACCTCTGTATCTGTTTTTCTGTAGCCTGTGGGCATATAGCCTTCAACTGCGCGGTCATCCTGCTATATGACTCATCAGGAGTTCTGTCAGCATGGCAGAAAGCCGCACCATAGAGTTGCTCTGGGGTTGTAAGCAGTGACCATCCCCAGCCATACTCCTTGCCATGACGGTCATGAGGATATACAAAATCCTCCGTCACTATGCAGCAATCCATCTGCAATCGAGTTACAAAAGCATCAAAACGACTTCGCATCTTCGGTCCGGTAAAGCCACAAGCCGCACGCAATTCACGCGTTATCATACTCCCCTGCTCTTGCAATGTAAGCAAAATTGCCTGCTCAATGGAGCCTTCTTGCGGTTCCGAATGGGTGCTTCTGCGATAATTACAGAAGTCTGGCCACCACTCACGACTTATGAAGCCAGCCTTACCTGCGAAGAACTTCCCATATACACAGCCACCTTCAGTGATTACACTACCTTTCCACTTCCACAAAGGCCAGTCCCAACCACCTTCGGGAAAGGTCACGTAACGGCAATCATCGTCCACCATTTCCTCTGCAGAAAAACCTGCAATGCCACTGTCAAGCAATGGAAGGAAACCAAGTTCGTTAACGAGTTCCGCCAGTCCAGCACTGTTATATACGGGTAATTGCATTACTCCTCAGGCTTCATATTGGTATAGACAGTCTGCACGTCATCAAACTCTTCGAGTTTCTCTACCATCTTATCGATAGTAGCACGTTGCTCCTCATCTACGTCTTTCAGGTCATTTGGAATGTAAGTGAATTCACCACCGATTTCCTCAAAGCCCTTTTCCTCAAGGAATTTTTGTATGGCAGCATACGACTTCGGATCACCATAGATAGAGATTGTCGTCTCATCCTTCTCCTCGTCATAGTTTTCATCAAACTCATCATCTACATTAAAGTCTATGAGTTCGAGAATCAAGTCATCCATATCAAGGTCGGCAGGTTTCTTGAAAGTAAACACGCACTTGTGATCGAACAGGAAAGACAGCGAACCCGTAGTGCCAAGGTTGCCAGAGAACTTATTAAATACAGAACGAACGTCAGCTACAGTACGTGTAGTATTATCTGTCAGTGTATCTACAAAGACAGCGATTCCATGAGGACCGTATCCCTCGTATGTCACCTCCTTGTAGTCAGACTGGTCCTTACCCATAGCATTCTTGATTGCACGCTCTATGTTATCCTTAGGCATGTTCTCACGCTTACATGTTGCTATGATAGAACGCAGCGTAGGATTAGTGTCTGGATCTGGACCGCTTGCCTTCACAGCTATTGCAATCTGCTTACCCAGACGTGTGAATGTCTTTGCCATGTGCCCCCAACGCTTCAACTTGGTGGCCTTACGATATTCAAATGCTCTTCCCATTTTTGTTTATGTGTATGTTGTTTTGTGTTATTATTACTATTTTATTCCTCTGCAATTCAATTGATAAGTTTTCCGTCTTCGCATTTATATACTATGCCGGGAAATTTCTCAAGCAGCGTCATATTGTGTGTTGTTATAACTACAGCAGTACCCGTTGACGATATATCTCGAAATAATCCAACGATACTCTCAGCCGTTTCCGGGTCAAGATTTCCCGTAGGTTCATCAGCTAATATCAGTTTCGGAGAGTTTAGCAAGGCACGCGCTATGGCAATACGCTGTTGCTCTCCACCCGAAAGTTCATGAGGCATACGCTCATCATACCCTTCCATACCGACAGACTTCAGCACCTCAGATATGCGCTTGTCTATATCATATGCATCTTTCCAACCAGTTGCACGCAATACGAACTCAAGATTTCGTCGTACAGAACGGTCGGTAAGTAACTTGAAGTCCTGAAATACTATTCCCAATTCACGGCGCAACGACTGTACCTCACTGCGCCTTATGCGCATCATATCACGCCCGAGCACGTTGGCAGTGAATGCACTGTCAATATCCAATTCGCCATACACAGTACGCAAAAGTGAACTCTTACCAGAGCCTACTTTACCGATGATGTATATAAACTCACCAGCGTTGACCTTGAAGTTAACACCTTTGAGTACAGTCTCTTCATCGTAATGACTGATATTTACGTTCTTGTAATTTATTAACATGGATGGTCGTTTTGGAGTTTATCATCGGTTGTATGAGGTACATATAATTCTGTTCTATCAACTATATGCCAGAATCAGTGCTTCTTCCAACCAGGATTATGGCGTTCCGCCAATTCTGCTGCAAGATCTTCTATGCGCAATCCCTTCGATGTAAGCAATACAATGAGGTGATAGAGCATATCTGACCCCTCATAGATTAAACGGTCGTTAGTTCCATTAGTAGCTTCTATAACGAGTTCAAGGGCTTCCTCGCCCACTTTCTGTGCCATACGGTTCAATCCATCCTTAAACAAAGATGTAGTGTATGAACCTTCTGGCATTTCTTCATGACGCTTCTCAATAAAGTCTTGCAGTTCGCTAAGGAACAGCAACGGATTTTTCTCTTCCATTAGTATGTTATCTTGTTATGTTTTATTTCGTTGTGCAAAGTTAATACTTTTTTCTGACATATCAAAGAAATCACACGAAAAAGGCGCAACACCGCTTTGCTAATATATCAAGAATACAGTTCCCGATGGTTTCAATTCTAAGAAGAAAGTCACATAACGGTTTCTCAAGAAAAATTTATTGCTTCCAGCCTCTGTTTCAGTTGAGGCATCAGCGAGCGTCTTATCGAAAGCGTTATCGAACATGAGGTTTGGAAATCCTGTGCCACGATACGTGCGTCCATGTCCTTCACCACTCGCATTACGGCATTCATCTGTGGATAAGCGAAGTTCCATATTATGCTCTCTTCTACCTGACGCTCCACCTTCGCTGCATGTTCCATGGCATCGTGTGCTGCCTCACGGTAAGCCACTATGAGACCGCCCGTTCCGAGATTAACTCCTCCATAATAGCGTATCACGAAGATTACGACATCCGAAACATCCGCACTTAACAATACTCCAAGTATAGGTTTTCCAGCCGTGCTTGAGGGTTCCCCATCGTCATTTGCTCGATATTCCTTTCCTTCAGCTCCAAGTCGATAAGCATAACACACGTGTCGGGCATCGTAGTATTTCTTACGATACATCTGATTGAGTTCACGCACCTCGTCAGCCGTAGTGACGTGATGTGCAAAGGCATAGAATTTACTTCTCTTCTCTGTATAATATCCCTCGGCAGTTCCTTCTATCGTTGTATAAATATCATTCATTTCTAACCATATTATTTCATCAATGTTTCTATGTATGGGCGCATACGGCTATAGTATTTCTTAGGAGCCACACGTATATAGTCTGTAGTGACGAGACTGGTATCCAGCAGTTTCCACATCTCAGGTGATAGCCACAAAAGCGGTTTGAATCAGTTTATTCATAGTATTATAAACAGCATTATTACCTGCAAAGGTACACATTTCTTTTTAATAATTCCGCTTCATATCTGTTAAAAAACAACAATAGACCACTTAAAATTGGATATCTGCCTGTCTGCACTGATATTGAGTACACAGCAGAAAAAACATGGTTGCTATCCAGCTAAAATTCAACTGGATAGCAACCATGTCGTAATCAGATAGAGATTACATGGTAAAAGCATAGCGATTACATGGTAATATGATAGCGATTACACGGTAATCAGATAGCGATTGTGATGCTATGGATAAGTGTCGAGAAATCAGAACGTAAAGCGGAAGCCAAAGCGCACGCCGTTCTTTGTTGCCGTGGGCAACTGGTGGTAGTTAAGACGATGTACGTACTCCACGCTGAGCATCTTCAATATGTTGTGTATTCCAAGGCGGAACTCCATATATGGTTCATGAGGATCCATGATAGAGGCGCACGAAGGGAAGAACATCAGGCGACCGTTGCCGGCATTTTCATCAAGGAATGGATTATTCTTGTCTGACAGTCCGCCATACAACACATTGAAGCCGATAAGCTCGCGCCACTGCAATTTCTTGAGCAGGGGGATGCGGTTGAAGAGTTTTCCGTTGAGGTCCCACTCCAACTGCACGGAGACATAGCGATCATTGAGGAACTCCATATTATTGATAAGCTCGAAGGTCTCACGCTGCCAGATATATGACACGTTGGCGGCAGGCGCAATGAGCAGAGGGAATGGCACCTGATTCCATTGCAGTCCACCCTTCACCCATGTATCGAGCTTACCCCACGACTTGAGCCACTGGCGGTAATAGATGCTCGCTTCGGTCACGTGGTAGTTATATTGTCCGCCCATAAAGCCTTTGATACCGATGGTATGTTTCAGTTTGAATATTGGGGCATCGCGGTTAACAGGCGTACGCTTTTGCTTGGAATTCACGTAGGTCTGACCAGGAGAATACAGCAGCTGTACCCAAACCTCACTGAAGCGATACTTGCCATGCACGCCGTTAGCGAGCTCCGGCTCGTTGAGTCGGCGAAAATAGAGATGGCCTGCAGCCTCATCCTCTTCAAATTTCAATCCGCCACTGACAGCGAACCCCCAGTCTTCTTCACGAACGAAGTCGAGCGTCTGACGCTTGTAGAAAGCCTGGTTCATCACCTTTGTCCACTTTATGGCTGCAAACACGTTATCCTTATCGACATTAAGGAACTTATCCGATGGCGAACAGATATCGTAAGTTGACGTAAACGAGATGTTACGCATAGGGAACTCGTCAGGCGAGTAGGCTTTTTTATTGAATGAGTAGGTCAGCGTGCCGCTGTAATAGTTATTCTTGCTGCGCCATCCGCGTGCCACATAACCCTTCAGGAAGAAATGAGGATTGAAGTTGGCGGTAGTCTGCGCCGACACGCGCAAGCGGAAACCATCAATATCGTTAGACGACAGCATAGAGTTGATAGGTCCTATATCAACCTTGCTTGGATTGGCGCTTTTGGTGGTTTCCACATAGTTTTCCATCACAGCCTTAAGTCCTATGAGCAACCAGCCAAAGCCCTTGGTACTCTTCATGCCTTGCAGGAAATTGTCCATGCCCTCCTCGCCGTGGGTCAGTTCCACCTCACGGTTGATATCCCAGTATTGAGCATCGCGCATCTCTGAATATGGGTCGCGCTTCTCCAGAGCCTTTCCACGGAAGATTTTGTCGTCGATAGGGTCAAAAGAGTAGTCGCCACGACGGCTGGTACGCGTAATAAGGAAATTACCCGACTGTCCCACGAGTGACATCTCAACGAGCATATCATTATTGCTCAGTACCCAGTCGCCACTCGGCAGACGCAGGTATTCCTGGTCAATCGACATATTTCTCACGAAATTCACGTCGGAACGCTTAGGTATGCTGAGGTGTACTTTCTTCACGTGGAGCGTGGAGTCTTTCAGAATCCATAAATCACCACGGAAGCCAAAGTCCTGCTGATTATTTGGAACGAACGACACCTGAATGCAGGAGTCGCGATCTACTTCAAGCGTATCTACGATATAAAAGCGATAGAAACCTATAGCATCCTTGCCAATAGGCGACGTAAAGGGATATTGCAGCAAGCGCATCTGGTCATCATAGACATCGACCTCGGTAAAAACTTCTTTTGCTAAAGCAGTGAAGATGTCGCCAGTCTGCAACAGGTCGTTAACGCCCTTGCTGTGCTCTGCATCTATGTAGATGCGCTCTTTAGCCGGTTCCTTACGGTAGTAGCGATGGAATACCTTCTCGTTGGTTATCACTGGCAAAACGGACTTGCCCGTCATGGGGTTAACCTCAAGCTGGTTTTTCAGCCATTCCTTCTTTGCATACGCGCCTTCGGTCATCTGCCTCTCTGAAATATCATTGAGCGAGATGGTCATCTTCTCGTAGTTACGATACTGGAAGTAGTCCTTATTCTCAAGTTTTGTCTGCTGCTTAGCGGCAATTACACGTTTCATCAGCTCGACAGCTGGATTGTCCTTGCGCGAGTATTTCGATTTCTTAGCCTTCACTATGACCTCATCAAGGTTCTTCGTGTCAGGCTTTAGCTTCACTATCAGGTGCTTCAGTGTGCGGTCGGTCACAGCATATGTTTTTGCCTTATAGCCCACTGCCGAAATGGTAAGGTTCCAACCTATATGGCGACTGATTGAGAATTTGCCCCAACCATCGCTTATCACGGAAACGTGGTGACCACGATACGTCACACTGGCGAAGGAAATACTATCACCCGTATCGGCATCTACTACCACGCCCGTTATCTCCTGAGCACTTATCACAAGCGTCATGAGCATCAAAATCATTGACAGATACAACCTTTTAACCATATCTTTGCTTTGCTAAAATATCTAATTACTAAAAATATATGCAAATTTACAAAAAAAAGATGATACAAGAATAAAACTTATATCATCTTTTTAAGTTTTCGTATTTCTTCTTGATTTATAACAACGTGCAGCCTATTTGAACGAAAAATATGTACTATCCTTCATATTCTGTATCATCAATTATCCCTGCATCTTGCAGTGCCTGTTTTCGTTCCGTACACGTGCCGCACTTGCCACAGTGCTTATCTCCGCCCTTGTAGCATGACCATGTATGTGCGTAGTCTATCCCTAAACGCTTACCACGAATGGCGATATCGCTCTTTGTTATGTCTGTATATGGCGCAAGGATAGTGAGGTGTTCGTAAGTTCCGTTGCTAATAGCCTCGCTCATACTGCTTACGAACTCCGGACGGCAGTCAGGATAGATGGCGTGGTCGCCACCGTGGTTTGCCATCATCACGTGCAGCAAGCCGTTGCTCTCTGCCAGACCTGCGGCTATGGCAAGCATGATGCCGTTACGGAATGGCACTACGGTAGATTTCATATTCTCATCATCGTAGTTTCCCTCGGGGATGTCTTCACCACCAATGAGTAGCGATGATTTAAAATACTGCTGCATGAAAGCAAGTGGTATCACTACATGACTGATGCCAAGTTTTCCACAATGATATCTGGCACATTCCAGTTCCTTGGCATTATGCTTACTGCCATAATCAAAACTGAGTGCTATGGCGATACGCTCGTGGTATTCATATAGCATAGTAGTAGAATCCATACCACCGCTATAGATAAGTATTGAATCTTTTTCCATGTGTATGTTTGTATTGAATGAAAGTGGAGTTCTATTAGTTACCACCGTAATGTCTATCTATTCACACTAATTGAAGAACGTCCAACTAAGTCCAAGGCGCAGAATACGCTCGTTGAGCGGATAGTGAGGTGTAAGGAAATAGTTTGGTGTACCGCTACCAGCATTTATGTGACTCATCATCACGAAGAAACGACAATGGCGCAATTTAAAGTTTGCATATACATCAACTATCGGGTAGTTACCTACCTTGGTCTTCACATCACCGTTCTCCTGTACAGCATATTGTGACAACTGAGGTACATACTCCATGGCTTTGTACTCCGTAAAATAACGTACGTCAGCACCAAAGTGCACATGAAGCACGCGTGCTATACGGAAATTCAAATATAGGTTTGACCAGATATTTAGCGTTGGCACAGGCAGAATATCGTCATCAGTGCTCTTTTGGAAAGTAATACGATTTTCCCAGTTAAGTATGCCGACACGAAAATCCTGATGCAACGCCAGTGTCAACAGACTTATATTCTTTGAAGTCTGACGCACACCTGCAGTGAAGCCCGTAATCTTATTGTTGGCATCACGGTTGTAAGTTACTCCCGTATATGTCAGATTCTGAAAATTATCATACGCAAAACGTATCGTGGTATGAGTACGGCTAAGCGAGAACTCACCTTCAAGATGCGTTTGCATCTGCTTGCTGAGGTTGTCTTCGTCCCACCAGAAGAACTTGGAGTGATAGTGTATCTGATAGAAAGTGGGGGCAGTAAGGTGATAAAATGCCTTCAACCCTACTGTTACGGAGTCACGCTTAGATAAGCGTAGTTTAAGGTCTCCACTTCCATCAAGCATAATATCACCAAAATCATCGCCAATAACTCCAAATTCTCCTTGCAGTTTGTAATTTAACACCTTGCCTGCAGTGCGTGAAATCTCGCCACCTATGTTTACAGCATTTTCATTATATGACTGCATTCGTCCCGTACCCAATTCTGGCAAAGAGAAGTGGCGCAGGTCATTAGCTATAAACACCTTTGCACCCATAGGCACGTACTTATTAAATCCCTCAAGCAAGCCGACGGCAAAAACATTTCTCAGATTGAAATATGATGTCTTATCATACAGCGAGTCACCAGGTGCTCCATCCTCTGGCACAGCATAACGGTTGAGATACATGTTAGCAGGAGAGGCATAAGCTATGTAGGTGCGCTTGTAATTGTCGAGGTGCATAGTATGTATGAAACTCGTCACTGGCACATACTCTTCCTTAGTCCATGACGTATCAGCAACTACCGTATCACGATTGGCACGCAGGCTATCCTCGAGGCGTCGCTTCTGCTCAGCCATTTTCTTTATCATATCCTTGATGGAGTCATTATCCAGGTCACCCATGACCTTAGCATCATCAGGCCTACCAGCAAATCTTACAGCAGACACATTCTGCTTCTTATCCTGTTTGACATTCTTTTCTGTCTCCTTCTCTTGCTTTTCCTTCTCCGCTCTCAAGGCAAAACGCTTTGCCTCCTTTTCTGCTTCCGTCATTGGTACTTTGCGATAAAAACCAACGTTATATCGGTGTGACAGGTTCAGGTGGAAGGCATCATTGCGGTTCCAGTTCTTAGAGAGCAACACAGGGATTTCACCCTCGGAATAAGTTTCTTTAGTGGCTTCTGGGTGTTTTATGAGGTCATCATCAGTTATGCCACCATTCTCTGTCGTTTTCATGTGGTCAAACGACATGGAGAGATGTGCCTGATAACGCTCACCAATATATGAGCCCCACACAGTGTAGTCAAACAAAGCAGTTGATTGGTTCTGATAATAGCCTCGTCCATAAAGATAGTCAAACTTAAACCCTATGCCTGCCTGCTTGTTGATATTTGTAGCAAAGAGAGCCTTCAGGTGGTCTTCACCATTAGTTTTATCACCACAACTATTAAAAGAAAGGTTGGTCACAGGCGACAATGTGTTGGTGTAGCGTAACTCTGAAGGTTGCGTTATAAAATACCCGTATGGCTCTGTAAATGGGAATGGAGCAGTGAAGTCTCGGTCTGTTGCGATACGTGATATACGAGGTGCACCGAGGTTGCCCGTTGTATTATATTCACCATAGCGTCCTGTGGTAAATATAGAGTTCATAAACAAGTGTTGCACAGTGTCAAGCGGTTGGTCTGTGCGATCTCCGAACAAATCATCTATTGTCCACACATACATACCCTTAGGCACTTCTTTATCCTTCGTCTTAAGGGAATCAAGAGCACGATTGGGGTTAAACGAATTATCGACGACGGTGAAGCCGTCGTCGTAATCACTTATTTGTCCATATGTCATCATACAGACAAACAGGGTAAACATGAGAATTGAAAATCTTACTCTCATCTAAAGCGGGATTGTTCTCCTCGTTGTTATTGTATTATCTGTTATTACTTACTACTTTTTCAATCGAAGCATACACTCTGACATCTTAACCACCACAGCGATGACCACTACCACAATGCCCATCATTTCAAACCGGGTATTACTTCTGTACCACACGCCATACGTGTAAAGTGCTATACCGATGATACCCACTATGATAAAAGTCCAGTTGAGTATCTGACGTATCTTAAATACTATGTCCTGTGGTTCGTCATCCTTACCATATCTGCGGCGATGACGCACCTCTATTGTTCCTTCTTCTACTACCATGACTGCGTATCGTTGGCATTATTCTTTTTTAAGAGCATTAGCAATATTACGGAATATTTCATCCTTACGGTCTATGGTCTTCATACGGAATTTCTTGTATCCACCTACGTGAAAGCCATCTTTCTTCTTGTTAAGTGCGTTATCATCAGAAAGCATATCCTCTGCAGGAAATTGTCCGCCGCCTGCGCGGTCTGCCTCATAGATATAACTCATATTGGTCATTACGACCTCACAACGTCCGTCTATACAGTACACGAGCAGTTGATAAGCGAACTCCGCCTGGTCAAGCGACAGTGGACTATTCTGAAAGACAAGCTTCTCTACGAAGCGCGCACCTATCTGATGTTCCTCTTCATTTACCACAGCCACTTTACTCTTCTCCGTCTGTCCTTTCTCCTTTGCCATTCTCTGTAAAAACGGCAATATAATGTCATATATCTCCTTAGCAGTCAGATCATCCGCATAGAAGTATTTCTGCCATACGATCCTATTGCCGACCATAGGACATGCTCCCTCAAGATACTTCTTGTCAATAGGAGTTTTATCCTTATCGAACAATCCACGACGAGGCTTCTCATCCTGTACTGTCATATCCTGAGGTTTGGTATATTTGCCCTGTGCATTCACTGTGAGTATGCCACAAAGTGCAAACAGTATTATAAATAACTTTTTCATATTTTCATTTAATTTCCAAATTTCACATAATAATATATAGCACCCAATATTGCCATAAGTACTACCGTTACTATAATACGGAAAAGGCATCCTACAAAGCGTTTCAGCAGGATGACAGCAATTATTATGGCCACTATGGCCAAAGCATAGTAAGTCAGTTCGTTCATTTCTTCTTTTCTTTGTTTATTACTTCCTTAAACTGTGGAGGGATAGGCAATGAAAACTCCATTGGCCTATGCGTTACGGGGTGGTAGAAACACAGCACATAAGCATGTAGGCACAGACGATGCAACGGGCTGTCGCCATTGCCATACTTCACATCGCCACACACGGGATGCCCCATATCGGCAGAGTGTACGCGTATCTGGTTCTTACGTCCCGTCTCAAGTTTAAACTCCACGAGACTATGTTCCAGCGAACTGTCAAGCACCCAATAATGAGTAACGGCATATTTGCCACCATTATCCACGGGCGATGAATACGTCACGTATGACTTATTATCTTTCAGCCAGTTTGCCACAGTTCCTGTCTGTTCCTCATATTCTCCTGAACATAATGCAACATAGCGGCGATCAAAAACTATATCATGCCATTCGTGTTCCAGTATCTGCTCAGTCTCAATATCCTTTGCATAAATCATCAAGCCACTTGTATCTCGGTCAAGACGATGCACTACATGAGCGCGACACGACTGGCGTGTTCTCCTGAAATACTCGTCAAGCACGGTCTTTACGTTTAACGACGAATGACCCGCAGCCATCGATAATATACCGGGCTTTTTCTCTATTACTATTATATACTGGTCTTCATATACGATGCTGACATAGCGGCTCTTGAACGTATCATTCTGCTTTGACTGACTCACGCTGACCTTGTCTCCCTTATGCAGTTCATAATCAAACTGCGTCACCATCTTACCATTGACCTTGATGCCGCGTCCCTGCAAGGTGCTCTTAATCTTACTGCGGCTACCAGGCAACGTAGTCAGGAGATATTCCAACAGTGGCACATCTCTGTCAACTTCGTATTGTTTATATTCCCTGAGTCTCGGATTATACATTATTTATAATATATCTACAATCTGTGTTCCGAAGCATTCTTTTTAGTTCTCATAATTAGCAAACACCTCACTCACGGTGTTGACCTCAAGCATTGATACGCCTGCCGACTTATCAGATATACCTATATTCATGTGACCAGAGAGATAGGTCACCTTATCGTCAAGTGACACCATGCCCTTCTTATGAAGGTCTTTTACCACGTTGTAGAACATACGCTCCAGTTCGTCCTGCTTAGGATAAGTAGCAATGACTCCATACGACAAGGCAAGCCAGCGTTGCAGTTTCTCCCTCTTGCAGATGGCAACGATAGGTTGTGGTCCGCGGTAAGCGGCAAGCGTGCGAGCATCATCGCCCGTACCAGAATCGGTAAGGATACACTTTACGCCAAGTTTCGCCGTCGTCTCTATCGCTGCCTTACAAAGGAAGTCACGCAGATTGGTGTCTGCACCGTCAACGTCAACCTTTGGCAGGTGCAAGCGGCGGTCTGCCTCTGCCTGCTCTGCTATCTTAGCCATAGTCTTTACGGCCTCTATTGGGTATGCACCGCTTGCTGTCTCACCTGAAAGCATCAGGGCATCAGTATTATGGAATACTGCACTTGCGATATCACTGACCTCCGCACGCGTAGGACGCGGGTTCTTAATCATAGTATGCAGCATCTGGGTAGCAACGATGACAGGCTTCTTCCTGAACACGCACTTCTTGATTATCATGCGCTGTATGCCGGGTATCTTTTCTGCAGGAATCTCTATGCCCAAATCTCCACGAGCCACCATTATACCATAGCAGTGATCAAGTATCTCATCTATATTATCTACACCCTCCTGATTCTCAATCTTTGAGATAATCTTAATATCAGAATTATGCTCGTCAAGTATTTTCTGCACCTCCATAAGGTCTTCCTTCGAGCGCACGAAAGAGTGTGCTATGAAGTCAATATCCTCTTCTATCGCAAGCAATATGTTGCGCTTGTCTTTTTCTGTCAACGCTGGCAGGTCTATATGCTCCCCCGGAACATTCACAGACTTATGCGAACCCAACTTGCCATCGTTCATCACCTCCACGGTAAGTTTCTCGCCATCATTGCCTATGACACGCATATCGAGTTCGCCATCATCAAATAGAATATCATCCCCCACCTTTACATCCTTACAGATATCACCATACGACAGGCATATCACATCATGCGCCGTATCTTGTTCTGGCTTACCAATGATACAGACTTTCTCACCCGTCTTATAATCTATCGGGGCTTCAGCACCAGTAGTACGAACCTCAGGTCCCTTCGTATCAATAAGAATACCAAGGTGTGGCGAAACCGCGCGTACGTTGTTTATTATCTTCTTCAATCCTTCAGGCGTAGCGTGGGCAGTATTCATGCGTATCACATTTACGCCAGCCTCATACAATTGTTTGATAAAATCAACCTCACAACGCAGGTCACTAACTGATGCTACTATCTTCGTCTGTTTCATAAATGTTTTTGTTTTTCCTTATTAGATGCAATTTGGATGCAAAGATACATTTTTTTCCTGCAAAAAACAAAATAATTTGCTAAAATATGCGAAATTTTAATATTTATGATTGTTTTTTTACGAATAATTTTGTTTTTTCCAAAATATATTGTTACTTTTGCAATTGCAATCTCCACATTACAATTATGTGTCAGTTGCACAAGCAATACAAATCCAAGAAGAAGAAGACCTAAGTCCGGCATTGAGGGACACAAACCTTGTTTCCTTAACTGGAATACTATGAGCGAAATCATAACGCATACTGGTGTCATAGACAGCATCGACGGGGAGATGGTGCGCGTACGCATCGTCCAACATAGTGCGTGTTCAAGTTGTAAGGTCGCATCCTACTGCAGTTCGGCTGAAAGCAAGGAGAAAATTATTGACGTGCATTGCACAGACGGTATAGCAAGACAAGTAGGCAACGAAGTTACCGTAATGGCTGCACAATCCGTAGGCATGAAAGCCGTATTGATGGCATTTGTGATACCACTGGCACTGATACTCATCACCATTGCTATCACGCTGAAGATAACAAACAATGAACTGACCAGCGCACTCGCTGGAGTAGCCATACTCATACCTTATTATATTTTATTGTATGTGATGAGGTCGAGAATAGAACGAGAACTGACTTTCTATCTGGAATAAACTGAACTACAAAACAACAAATATTACAAAACTAAATAACTAATTATTTCATTATGAGCTTAATATTATCATCAGTAATTACCCTTGGCATCATTGCAGTCGTGGCATCACTGATACTTTATTTCTGCGCTCAGAAATTTGCTGTAGAAGAAGATCCACGCATCGGACAGATTGCTGCAATTCTGCCTCAAGCCAATTGTGGCGGCTGCGGTTTCCCAGGTTGCCCTGGTTTCGCTGCTGCACTGGTAAAGGCCGCTACAGAAAAGGGAACCACAGACGGACTAAGTTGTCCTGTAGGAGGTGCCGAAGTAATGGATCAGATTACTGCAATCCTTGCTGCTGGAGGCAACGATGCACCTGCGGAAACTTCATCATCGGCACCTGCTAAATCAGAAAAAAAGCCTGCAGCGCCTGCGGTGTTGAAGCCTATGACTACTGACCCAAAACCTTTCGTCACACCAAACATCGACTTCTCTGGTCCGAAACAGAATCCTGTGCCTGAAATAAAGCACGGACCTAAGCCTGCTATCATACCCACGAACTGGGCAAAGGCATAAAGAGCCGATACTATTCAACAAAAGAAACAACTTTTCAATCAATACAAATGAAAACAAAAACATTCAGAATAGGTGGTATTCACCCTGATGAGAACAAGCTGAGCAACGATGCCGTCACGCGACCTGCGCCATTACCTAAGCAGGCTGTGTATTCTCTCAGCCAGCACATCGGAGCACCTGCCAAAGCCATCGTCAAAGAAGGCGACAAGGTAAAGGTGGGCACGATGATTGCAGAGGCTGGCGGTTTCGTATCAGCCAACATATTCTCATCAATATCAGGTACAGTAATAAAAGTCGGCGACGTGCTTGACGTATCAGGTGCCATGAAGCCTGGCATCATCGTTCAGCGCGAAGGCGAAGGCAATATATGGGAAGAAAGCATTGACCGTTCCGAGAAACTGGAGCGTTTGGAAGAACACCCAGAACTGTCACCTGATGAGATTATCAACCGCATAAAATATGCCGGCATTGTAGGTATGGGTGGCGCATGTTTCCCAACCCACGTAAAACTGATGCCTCCTCCTGGCTCTAAGGCAGAGTGCGTCATCATCAATGGTGTAGAATGTGAGCCATATATCACCTCCGACTATCGTCTGATGATGGAGAAGCCAAACGAACTGATTGAGGGTCTGAAACTTGTTATGGCCGCAGTAAAAGTCAACAAGGGTTACATCGGCATTGAAGATAACAAGCCTGAGGCCATAAAGACAATCACAGAAAAACTGCAGCGTCGTGGTATCACTAACATCGAAGTGGTACCATTGCAGAAGAAATATCCACAAGGCGGAGAAAAGCAACTCATTGACGCAGTAATCGGGCGTCAGGTACCAGCACCACCAGCATTGCCTATCAGTGTAGGTGCTGTAGTACAGAATGCAGGCACGGCTGTGGCTATCTACGAGGCTGTAATGAAGCGCAAGCCTCTGTTTGAACGTTACACAACGGTAACTGGCAAAAAGCTGACAAAGCCAAGCAACTATCTTGTGCGTATGGGCACCTCTTTTGGTGAACTGATAAACCTCTGCGGTGGATTGCCTGAGGGCGACAACAAGGTATTGGCCGGCGGTCCTATGATGGGACGTGCAGTACCATCGCTTGAAGTCACTGTGGGAAAAGGACAAAACTCAATCACAATACTCAGTGGTGACGATGCCAAGCGCAAAGAACCTCAGCCTTGCATACGTTGTGCAAAATGCGTCAGCGTATGTCCAATGGGACTTGAACCTTTCCTACTTGCAAAGGGCACGATAATGGAAAAGTGGGACTTAATGGAGAAAGAGGACATCACCACATGCATAGAGTGCGGTTCATGCCAGTTCACCTGTCCTGCTCATCGTCCACTGCTTGACGACATACGCAAGGGCAAAGCTACGGTAATGGGCATTATCCGTAGTCGTACGGCTCCAGCGCCTGCTGCAGCCAAGCCAGCCGCAGCACCTGCAAAGAGCAATGCGTCAGCTGAAAAGAGTGGTGACAAGAAACCTATGTGGACAGCACCGAAGCCTTTCATTGAGCCTACTGACATTGATTTCTCTGGACCAAAGCAAAATCCAATACCAGAGATAATCACAGGTCCTAAGCCTGCCGTCATACCAGCAGGATGGCCAAAATAACACGAAAGGTCAAGTTACAATGCCTGATATGCGTAATCAGAACACATATCTTGCAATCAGTTAATAAAAATAATACACATAATTCATAAAATAGAAATCATGGGAAATCTAATTGTTTCTCAATCACCCCACGCTCACGGCACCGACTCTGTGGAGAAGAACATGTACGGCGTAGTTATCGCATTGCTGCCAGCATTGCTCGCGTCGTTCTACTTCTTCGGACTCGGCTCGTTCATCGTCTGTCTGATGAGTGTGGCAGCCTGCGTCTTTTTCGAGTGGGCTATATGCAAGGCTCTGTTGAAGCGCGAGCCTACATTGCTTGACGGCTCTGCCATCGTAACTGGTCTGTTGCTCGGAATGAACCTTCCATCTAACTTCCCTTTGTGGATGATAATTGTAGGTGCATTGATAGCAATCGGCGTAGGCAAGATGACATTCGGAGGTATCGGTCAGAATCCTTTCAACCCTGCGCTTGTAGGACGTTGTTTCCTACTTGTCAGCTTTCCTACAGCTATGACCTCATGGCCAATAGAAGGACAGTTGACAGCATATACAGATGCCACTACTGGCGCAACCCCGCTTGCCATAATGAAGCAGGCAATAAAAAGCGGAGATGCATCTGTACTTGAAAAGATGCCTTCTGCAATGGATATGCTTTTCGGAGTGACCAACGTAAACAATATGGGTGCAGGCACAATCGGCGAAGTATGCGCCATAGCTCTGTTACTGGGTTTATGCTTCATGCTCTGGAAGAAGATAATCACATGGCACATTCCTGTAAGCATCATCGCCACAGTGTTTGTGATATCTGGAATTATGCACCTTGCAAATCCCGTATATGCCAACCCTGTACAGGTTATTCTGTCTGGCGGTCTGATGCTTGGTGCCATCTTCATGGCTACTGACTACGTGACATCGCCTATGACTCATAAAGGTCAGATTATCTACGGCGTGAGTATCGGTGTACTGACCATTATCATCCGTAACTGGGGCGCTTATCCAGAAGGCATGTCATTCGCCATACTTATAATGAATGCGTTTACGCCACTCATCAACACTTACGTTAAACCAAAGCGCTTCGGCGAGGTGCTTGCAAAATAATCAAGGGAGGACAACAGATATGCAGAAATTGAAATCCAACCTGCCTAACATGGTAGGAGTACTGACTACAGTGGCAGTACTTTGCGGTGGTATCCTCGCTTATGTCAACAATCTCACAGCCGCTCCGCGTCAGCAGGCTGCAGACCAAGCATTAAATGCTGGTATTGAGCAGGTGATGTGCGGCAAGTGCAAGATTGAGAATACAGACACTATCAAACGCGTAGTTGATGGCAAGGAACTAGCATACATAGCATACAAAACTGATAAGGGCACTGCCATACAATCAACAGACCCTAACGGTTTCGGTGGAAATCTCACTGTACTTGTAGGTTTCAACGAGGCGGGTGATATTTTGGGGTACACCATACTTGAGACAACTGAGACGCCTGGACTTGGTGCAAAAGCCGACAAATGGTTCCAAACGCAAGAGAATGGCGGTGGCACTGCCAACTCAAGCATTATAGGTAAGAATCCCGGTACGGCAAACCTCACTGTATCCAAGGATGGTGGAGAGATTGATGCTATCACGGCATCTACCATTACGTCACGCTCATTCCTGCGCGCAGTACAGCAAGCATACAACGTTTACAAAGACAAGAAATAATCAGAAAGGAGGAATCAACAATTATGAGTAAATTCGGAATTATAATGAACGGCATCATAAAGGAGAATCCTACCTTTGCACTGATGCTCGGTATGTGTCCGACGTTGGCAACCACAACCAGCGCAACTAACGGACTGATGATGGGATTGGCAACCATGGCGGTACTGATATTCTCTAATATTATTATCTCTGCCATCAAGAACCTTACTCCCGACATGGTACATATACCTGTATATATTGTAGTGATTGCAACACTCGTGACTATTGTGCAGTTTTGCATGGCTGCATACATGCCAGAGGTAAACAAGTCACTCGGCTTGTTCATACCACTCATCGTAGTAAACTGTATTATCCTTGGTCGCGCAGAGTCTTTCGCAGGCAAGAACAACCCACTTGACTCTGCCCTTGACGGCATCGGCATCGGACTTGGTTTCACACTTGGTCTGACATTATTAGGCATCTGCCGCGAACTGTTGGGTAACGGCACCGTATTTGACATACGTCTGATACCAGAGGACTTCGGCATGCTTCTCTTTATCCTGCCACCAGGAGCCTTCATGACATTAGGCTTCATCATTGCAATAATCAATCGTTTCAAGAAAGCATAAACTTTGGATAAATCATACAGACTATGGAATACCTATTGATATTTATAGCAGCGATATTCGTCAACAATATCGTCTTGAGCCAATTCCTTGGCATATGCCCCTTCCTCGGCGTGAGCCAGAAGGTTAGCACATCACTTGGAATGTCGGCAGCCGTGGCATTCGTCATGGTGCTGGCAACACTCGTTACGTGGTGCATACAGATGTTCGTACTCGAACCATTCGGTTTACAATTCCTTCAGACATTGGCTTTCATTCTCGTCATAGCATCACTGGTACAGATGGTGGAGATAATACTAAAAAAAGTCTCCCCCCCACTTTATCAGGCTCTTGGCGTATTCCTGCCTCTTATCACCACTAACTGCGCCGTACTCGGCGTAGCGATTCTCGTGGTACAGAAGGATTACAATCTGCTTATGTCACTCGATTATGCATTGGCTTCTGCACTTGGTTTCGGCTTGGCACTCATACTTTTTGCAGGCCTGCGCGAGCAACTGGAGTTTGCCAACGTACCCAAGGGTATGAAGGGAGTATCCATCACTCTCATTACAGCCTCACTGCTATCATTAGCATTCATGGGCTTCAGCGGCGTTGATGGAGGTCTCAAGCAGTTGTTTGGAATATAAATTTATTTTGATAAAAGTGCCTGTGCACAAATGTCACGGGCATATTTGTGTTTGTGTTGTTGTCTCCTCTCGCTGCGACGGCGAGGGGAGATTTTTTAGGTTGTCACTTGTAAAGACATGGCGGCGATGATATCACTGCATACTGCAATTTGAATTATACACAGAATATCACACATAGCAAATCACTCATTATGAATTATACATCATGAATTATGAATTATTCAACCCTGACCACGAGATAGCCTTAGCTATGAACGTGAAGCAGTTCATTCCTTCACGCAACGTTATCCAGATGAAAAGCGACTTAGCTTTCCTGCCAGCACTATGGGCAAAGAAAGGCGATGCAATAATTGTTGACAACAAAGCAAAGGCGGAGCAAGCTTATGCTGCCCTACCACTAAAGCATCATACTGATGTACGTTTCATCACGATGAAAGATACTGCACTTGAGATACAAGCCAATGCCAGCATCAATCCATGGGGATGGAATATGGCCCTGCGCGAGCAATTTCTACAAGCAGGAGTACCAGCAGAGTTGCTACCTACGGAGGAAAAACTGCGGGAACTTAGACTACTCATGGGACGAACAACTGCCGTACAACTGTCAACACGAATGCAATCAGTCGGACGCACAGTGGGTATTGCAGAGGTGTGCAGACATACTTACGAAGTAGATAAATACCTTGAACTCTACAAAAACATTGTAGTGAAAGCGCCTTACAGCAGCAGCGGCAGAGGTGTGAGATTTGTTAATCATATTGACGATGCCACAAGTAAATGGATAAACAACGTCATACGTCAGCAGGAGTACATCACAGTAGAAAGGAAATATGACAAGATACTTGATTTTGCAATAGAACTTACCGCCGAAGCTGATGGAAGCATAAAATATGAAGGTTTGTCAGTATTCAGTACAAACGGCGGTACATACACAGGCAATATCCTTGCATCAGAAGAGGAAAAGATGCTGATGCTCACTAAATATGTTTCATCAAAAGACATTGAAAAGATAATTTGCGAAGTAAGCAGGCATCTTACTGACATCATAGGCAAAAAATATATCGGTCCATTAGGAGTAGATATGATGATCGTTACGCGACATGACGAACCAGGCTACCACGTACACAGCAGTGTAGAGATTAACCTACGCCGCACAATGGGTCACGTTGCTCTTGCGCTTTCACAACGAGGTGAACACGGAGTAATGCAAACAATAATTGCTAACGGACACTTCTACTTGCAACTTACGAATACAGAAAATGCAAAATAATTTGTACATATAAGAAAAAAGTACTACCTTTGCACCTGTATTTAACAATAATGCCACAGACGAGGGCGTTACAGACATGTAACACCTCCACAATCCATCAAACATGGTCATTGACAATCATGGTGAAGGTAGAAAATTATTTCACACAGGTCGTAAAGTAGCGTCTTTTTAAGTCGCAGCTATGGTACAATATGAAAATATTAACGCAAGAAAGCATTCTATTATATATTTTTTTGTAACTTTGTGGTTGAAATTCCCCAAACATCAAGAAGAAAGCATATAATTTGCTAACTTAGTTAATAGATATGATAATGACAAAGAAATTATTTACGTTTCTACTCGCTCTGCCACTTACAGTAGCGGCAGACAACTACAAATCAGAAGTGTGGTCACCAGACAACGGCGACGGCACATTTACTAACCCCGTAATCAATGCCGACTACTCCGACCCCGACGTATGCGTAGGAGCCAGCGGTGAGGATTTCTATCTGACCGCTTCATCATTCAACTGCATACCTGGTCTGCCAGTACTTCACTCCAAAGACCTCGTAAACTGGGAAATCATAAACTATGCCATCAAGGCTCTGCCACCACTTGAGCGCTATGCTACGCCACAACATGGCAATGGTGTATGGGCTCCGTCAATACGCTATAATGAGTATAACCAAACATATTACATTTATTGGGGCGACCCTGACCTCGGAGTATTCGTGGTAACAGCGAAAGACCCTGCTGGTGAATGGACTGAGCCACAGTGCGTAATACCAGGCAAGGGAATGATTGACACCACGCCTTTGTGGGACGAGGACGGTCGTTGCTACTTGGTAAACGGTTGGGCAAACTCACGCTGTCAGTTCAATTCTGTGCTTACTGTACGCGAGATGTCGGCTGATGGTATGAAGCAGATAGGCGACCCCGTGATAGTATTCGACGGTAACGGCACCAATGACCGCACTGCCGAAGGACCTAAGTTCTACAAGCGCGACGGCTGGTACTGGATAATGTGTCCTGCTGGCGGCGTGCCTATCGGACATCAGTTGGCTATGCGCTCTCGCTCTCCTTATGGTCCATACGAAAG
Organism: uncultured Prevotellaceae bacterium; assembly: GCA_946534585.1. Classification (GTDB taxonomy): domain Bacteria; phylum Bacteroidota; class Bacteroidia; order Bacteroidales; family Bacteroidaceae; genus Prevotella. The sequence goes on along the minus strand of CAMNCV010000137.1, from coordinate 5,021 downwards.
CAAGATTGTGCTTGCTCAGGGCACGACCGACATCAACGGACCTCACCAAGGTGGCTGGATACATCTGAAGAGTGGTGAGGATTGGTTCTTGCACTTTCAAGACAAAGAAGCTTACGGTCGCGTAGTATGGCTTGAGCCGGTGAAATGGGTAGATAACTGGCCAACAATGGGTGAGAACGTAGGCAAGGTAAAGGCCTATGGCAAGACCGAGAAATATAGCGGACAGCCTGTTTTGCGCTACAAGAAGCCTAACGTAGGCAAGGACTATCCCGTATGCAACCCCGTGGAAAGCGATGAGTTTAACACTATGACGCTGGGCAAACAGTGGCAGTGGCACGCCAACTACGACCAAACCTTTGGTATGCCTACGCCTTACGGCTACTTCCGAGTATTCTGCCATCGCCAGAGCCAAGACTTCAGAAACCTGTGGGAAGCTGGCAATCTGCTACTGCAAAAAACTCCAGCCGACAATTTCACTGCAACTGCAAAGCTGACCGTATCAGCAAAAGACGAAGGGCAGTATGGCGGCATCATCTGCATGGGTATGGACTATTCCTCAATCGTACTGCGCCGAGTGGGCAATGAGTTTCAACTGCAACAGATAACCTGTAAGCAGGCAGACAAAGGCAAACCCGAAGATATTAAAGTACTTGCCACAATTAACCCCACGTCGGCAGACAAGATAGATTATCAGCCTGCGCTTCACTGCGAGATGTATATGCGTTTGAACGTAGAATACATCGGCGGCAAGACAAAGTCTGGCGATAACAAGCACGAAGCCCGAGTAACATTCGCATATTCCAAGGATGGCAAGAAGTTTACATCATGTGGTGATGCCTTCACCATGCGTCAAGGCAAGTGGATTGGTGCCAAGATAGGTATATGCGCCGCAGAGCCCGCTGGCAAGAAAGTACGAGGCTGGGTAGATGTTGACTGGTTCCACGTGACAAAATAATCACTTCCAATTCTGTGAAGAATTTAAACAAAAGTAAACTTTAACTATGAAACGACTATTATTCTATTTCGTTGCGGCAGTGATGACGCTGACCGTGACATCATGTGAAGATGATGAGATTGCACGCACCCTCGATGGTATCTGGGAAGGCGAAGTGGCAACAGAGTATTTCACTTATCGTAATTACACTGCTGATTATCAGTACGTAGATATACACTTCTATACAGACCCTTCTCGCTATGCAAGCGGCACTGGTGTGGAGTATGACTATCAATCAAACCATTACTATACAAAATGTGAGTTCACCTTCTCCGTAAAAAGTGGTCGTATCTACTTAAATTACTAAGACGGCACACGCGTGGTGATACGCAACTACACACTCAAGGACAACCGCTTCAGTGGCGACTTCATCGACTACGACACGGGAGAGTACCTTGCAACATTTAACTTTTACAAGGTAAGTGACTGGCGCTATGACCGCTATAGCTATGATAGAGAATATTACTATGCCCCCAACGGGTCTCTTGAGTATCGTGATTTAAAAAAGAAATAAACGCGGGGTTATATCTGACTCGCTATGACATTCATCTCGGCTTCGCCGATGCTGTATTTGCCAAGCAATGCAGCATCGGCGTTCATGCTTTGCATAAGCATAGCAATGAAGCCCTGCTGCTTATCTGATGGCATAGCATTGTAATACAAGCGCAACGTTTCCACAGCATCAACGGGATTATTCATTGCAAGCTGAGCATAGGCCGCATTAAGACATACTGAGAAATCACCGACAGCCCCACTATTCTTCATCATTCGCTGTGCTGTGCTGAGAGCCTGTTCTGTCTTTCCTGCATGAAGCAGTGTCCAAACAAGCGTATTCATTATGCTTAAGTTATCCGGATGCTCAAAGTCCAAGCGAAACAATTCGTTGATTACCTCATCCGCCTTTCCATCCATCGTCATTGCCATGGCGAAGTTGAGCGAATACGACAAGCGGTCAGGCTGCAACGTATGCAAGGCATCATAATAGAAAGCAGCCTTCTCATAATCGCCACCCAGGTAGTAAGCCTTTGCCAAAGAGCGCAGACATGACGTGTTGCCAGGCTTGAGTTCAAGACACTTATTATATAAGGAAACAGCCACAGGATAGTCTCCCGAAAGCAGTTTCAGTTCAGCATGACAATAATGGCGGTCGAACGACTCACGGTCGATGAAGCGGTTAAGCAGTCGCGCTACAGTATTGCGCACGGGCATCTGCTTGTCTTTTTTCAGCAGATACAGACACAGGTTGCGCTTTTCCTTGTCAGTAGTATGCGTGGCGGTGGCCACACCTATGTAGCATTTGTTCAGTTCGCTGAAAGGATTATACATTTTCTCTGCCAACGGACAGATATTATAGAAACGATACAAATCCTGCAGATACTGCAGTCGAAGTAACGATGGCGCAAGCATATCGTCATCAGATTGGTGCATACCGAGCGGTCCCATCTCGCCGTTTTCCATCATCGTTCTCACGTTCTCAGGCATACTCTTCAGCACTGCAGTCATGGCTATGACAAAAGAATACTTATCAGACTCGCAGAAAGGGCCTAACGTCGTCACGCGCTCTATGAAGTTGGAACTCTCAGCCAGAGCCTCCGACTTCGGAATATCGGGGTGCTCATTATAATAAGGAGTAAACCAGTTAACAAACTTCTGGAAGAACGGGAAACGCTTCATCTGCCTAAAACCCTCGAAGAAAATATCTGACCCATTCTTCTGCATCTTAATCATACGCTTCACGCTATCTTCCATTGCGTCGAGCGAAGCATTTTCCTCGTCAGGGTCATAGTCTTTCCCTGCCTCATTGTCATCTCCCTCACCCTTTTCTATTATCTTACCATCTTTTATCTCATAGGGTTGATTACGCAAGATGTTAGGTATCAATTCCTTCCTTATCTCCTGCGCATCAGCCAGAGCATTGGTACACGAAATCATCTGCATGAACAGTTCTGCGACTTCTACCGTGCCCAAGATATCAAGCACAGGCTTACGTACCTCGGTCATTTCATCATCCGAAATGCGGTTCAGCGACAACAGACAACCGACATAAGCACGCTCCCTGACCATGGGGTCTGTGGCCTTAGCATACACCGAGGCAAGACAGGCTGCCTTATATTTGTCGAAATGCTCAATGGCCGATAGCGTCAGGGCGCTGACGAGTGTTGCACGATCTATGACACTCACCTGCTGCGATACCAGATAAACCGTCCACTCCTCCTGCTGCTGTCTGCCCCAATGATATGAGGTAAGCAGAGCCATGAAGGCAAGATATAACGACTCATGATGACGCTCCGGCGTTGCATCAGCGAGCAGAGCCGACTGCAAGGTTTCCGCCGAGGTATCACCATTGAGCAGTTGTCTGTGCCATGCCTTTATGTAGGGTTGTTCCATCAGCGTGGAACGCACATCGAGGTCGTAGGCTATGTGGCGCAGACGCGCTTTCAGTTCGGCATACAGTTCGTGGCGTCCGGGGTCGTTACCGTTACGCATCATGAAATCACTCATATAGCGAAACTCCGTTGCTATAGCCTCTATGCGATCGTTGAAATTCTCTGTAGGATAAGCCTGCGCACGAGTCTGCAGGTCGTTTATGGTCTGCGTAATCATATTACCATTGCATCATGTTCATGTATTTCTCTTTTCCATAGCGGCGTATGGAGTCGGCAGCTATGCCCACCGCCTTCTCAAACATCTGCTGCTGATGTCGTCGCGAGGCATCCTTCATGGCCTCCGTGCGGTATGCTATGTGACAGACCGCCTTGCTCTCGCCTTTTGACGGCGAAGCAAGTTTTAGCACCTTTGCCCCACTCTTCTCTGCCCTTGAGGCAAAAGGCTCCGGCAGGAATGCAGCATCCACGTTGCCAGTGACGAGCATCTGCTCACGCACTCGCAAATCTTCTACCTGTATGACGAACGCCTGCTGTTTCTTACGGCGCAGGGTATCAAGCACCTGAATAGCCAGAGCATACGTAATGCCATGACTGTCAGCGGCAATCATCTTATCAACTAACTGGTCAAGGCGTGTGACTCGCGCCTTCTTTGCCGTAAGGAGTTTCCACTCAAGGGGCACCGCAGTGGCTGCATACGCCACGGGTGTATTCTTATTCAGTATGCCTATAAGCACGGTATCCAATACGGCACCCTCTACAAGTGCTTTCTCCACTGCAATGCGACACTCTGAGAGAGCATGGTAGCGGCGCAGGTGTACCGTAACACCGAGCGTATCATACAGGCGCAACTGCTCCGCAACGACGATCGGCAGACAAGCCTCAACTGGCAACACGCCAATCTTCAGCGCAGCAGAATCAATGCGGCGCAGCGAGTCGCGCTCAGCCTTTGTGAGGCGATGCTGACTTTCTTCACCCGTGCACCCTGCTCCCACCATCAGCAAACCGACGGCAAACAGTGCATATATTATTCTTTTCATCAATTGATATCTTTTTCGCTTGCTATATAAAACTTCCCTGCAAAGTTACAACATTTTTTGCAACTATCAGCCGTTTTTCACAAGAAAATATGCTATCTCATGGCCATCACACCGTGAAAGCTATATGATTACCCAGTAATCGCATAGGGATTACATGGTAAAAGCATAGGGATTACACAGTAAAAGCATAGCTATTACAAGTGGTACAGATGTGTACAATCCTCCAGCTTTAATCAGTATATGTCTCGCCACGTAATCTGAGTATGGCCATAATGATTAAAAAACTATGCAGTGATAAGATTTTTCATTGCATAGTTTTTTTATACAATTAAGTTTTTTTGTGAAGAAAAACGCTGTTGTTTCACAGAAAATATGTAACTTTGCAATATGAAATTACCTATTGGCATACAAGACTTTGAGAAAATCCGCACTGGCGGTTATCTCTACGTTGACAAGACGGAGCAGGTGTATCGCCTCGTCTCTGAGGGTTCTTATTACTTCCTTTCACGCCCGCGTCGCTTCGGCAAGTCGCTACTTATCTCTACAATCAAGGCTTTGTTTCAAGGTAAGCGAGAACTGTTCAAGGGACTGGCGATAGACCAA
>CAMNCV010000136.1 GCA_946534585.1 uncultured Prevotellaceae bacterium | reverse complement strand
TACACAAAAATTTCCATACTCAATGTATATTAAGCAAAAAAGAGGTAATTTTAAGTTGAAAAAATGTGTTTAAATTCAATTATCCTTGCCAATTCGATGATTTACATACCTAATTGTTAGTTCTACGACTTTTTGTATAATCTGCACTAACTGCATCATGAATTTCTCGTTCAGTAAACCTCCGTATGGAAGCAAAAGCAAAGAAAAAACGTCAGAAAAGTTTTGTCGTTTCGGAAAAACATTGTAACTTTGTCGTTGAATAATCAAAACGACATTCGCTATGGATAAGAAAACACGCACAGGGTTGCTGGGAATACTCGTGACAGCCGGGCTTACGCTCGTATGCGGATTGGCATACGCCCTCAATGAAAAGATTAACGGGATAGACATAAAATACGATTACGACGACGACGATAAGTACTGATGAAATACACAATTGACCAAATCACTACACTTATAGGAGCACACCGCTATGGCGCAGCCGCCGGAGCGGTGTCTTTTCTTTTGACTGACAGCCGTTCGCTGTCGTTTCCGGAGGAGACGCTCTTCTTTGCCTTGAAGTCAGAGCGTGGCGACGGACACCGCTACATACAGGAACTATACAAGCGTGGGGTGAGAAACTTCGTGGTGAAAGACCTGCCTTTCTCCTCCATCGGAGAGGGGACAGACGCCATGGCAGATGCCAACTTCCTCGTGGTGCCTGACACCCTGGCGGCACTGCAACGACTGGCAGAGCGCCACCGTGATGAGTTTGACATACCCATCGTAGGCATCACTGGCAGTAACGGCAAGACCGTAGTAAAGGAATGGCTTAGCCAACTTTTGGCAGCAGACTACCACGTGACGCGCTCTCCACGCTCGTATAACTCGCAGATAGGTGTACCGCTGTCCGTGTGGCAGATACGTGAGGATACGCAGGTGGGAGTGTTTGAAGCAGGCATAAGCGAACCAGGGGAGATGGCTCGTCTTGCCGATATCATACAACCAACGATAGGTATATTCACCACCCTCGGACAGGCACATCAGGAGAATTTCCACTCGCTTGACGAGAAATGCCGTGAGAAGATACTGCTGTTCAAAGACTGCAAGACCATCATTTATCCGATGGACAACGACATAGTGTTCCGCTCGCTGAAACAAAATGGCTACAAAGGCTATACGCTCGGGTGGTCAAAGAGCGACCCCTCGTCACCGTTCTATGTTGAGAGCATCGCAAGCAACGACAGTAATACCACGGTCAGATATACCTATCAGAATGAGGTAAGCGGTGAATACACAATACCATTTATCAGCGAGGCGTCGGTCGAAAACTCGATAACGTGTGCCGCTGCGGCTCTGCTGCTCGGACTGACACCGCAGCAGCTCGCTGAGCGTATGCCACGATTAGAGCCCGTAGCCATGCGCCTTGAGGTGAAAGAGGGCAGAAACGGCTGTACGCTCATCAACGACTCCTACAACTCTGACCTTGCTTCGCTTGACATAGCACTCGACTTCATGCACCGCCGCCCAGACCATAAAGGGCGCAGTCGCACGCTCATTCTCAGTGATATGGAGCAGCAAGGTGTCAAAGTCGAAGAGATACGTTCGCGCATAGAGCAGATGACTGCTCAGCGAGGTGTCAGCAAGCTGATAACCATCGGACAGCAGTGGCAGAACCGTGAGAATAACTTTGCCACGACAGAGGATTTCCTGCAGAGTGAAGCCTTTGAGCAACTGCATGACGAAGTGATACTCATAAAGGGAGCCCGTCGTTTCGGCTTTGACCGTATCACGGAGCGACTGGCAGAGAAGGTGCATGAGACAACGCTTGAAGTAAATCTCTCAGCCGTTGTTGCCAACCTCAACTGGTATCGCTCACAGATGCAGTCTGATACGCGTATGGTGTGCATGATAAAGGCTGACGGATATGGGGCTGGCGCCATAGAGATAGCCAAGACACTGCAGGACCACCGCGTGGACTATCTTGCCGTGGCCGTAGCCGACGAGGGCGTGGCACTGCGTCAGGCTGGAATTACTGCCAACATCATGGTGATGAACCCCGAGATGTCAGCCTTCAAAACTATGTTTGACTACGACTTGGAACCGGAAGTCTATTCCTTTAGACTGCTTGAGGCTCTCTGCAGCGCAGCGCGTAAGGAGGGAATAACCGACTGGCCCATCCATGTGAAACTCGATACGGGTATGCACCGCCTTGGTTTTCACCCCGTCGAGGATATGCCTCACCTCACGGAGTATCTGAAAAAACAGAATGCCCTGACACCGCGCTCAGTGTTCTCGCATTTCGTTGGCAGCGACGACGATGGCTTCGACGACTTCTCCGCAGAGCAGTTTGAACTATACAAGAAAGGCGCTGATGCCCTGCAGGCTGTCTTCTCTCATCATATCCTGCGTCATATCTGCAACTCGGCAGGTATTGAGCATTTCCCGGAAAGACAGATGGATATGTGTCGTCTGGGACTGGGTTTGTATGGAATAAACCCTCGTACCAACGGCATCATAAACAATGTATCTACCCTGCGCACCACCATTCTGCAGCTGCGCCATGTGAAGGCCGGCGACTCCATTGGCTACTCGCGCCGCACTTTCCTTGAGAAAGACTCTGTGATAGGGGCTATTCCCATAGGCTACGCCGACGGTCTCAACCGTCATCTGGGCAATCGCCACGGCTATTGTCTTGTTAACGGACAGCGTGCGGAATATGTAGGCAACATCTGTATGGACGTATGTATGATTGACGTGACGGGCATCGACTGCCGCGAAGGCGACAGTGTGGAAATCTTCGGCGACCACCTGCCAGTAACGGAACTGTCTGACCGCCTTGACACCATACCATACGAAGTGCTTACGGGCATATCCAACAGGGTGAAGCGTGTATATTACAACGAGTGAGTAGGTAACATCCAGATTATCAGTAGCGTACAAGACGCACTGCAAAAGCTATCTGATTACACTGCAATATGATAGCGATTACACTGTAATCAGGTAGCTTTTACCATGTAATCGGATAGCTTTTACCAGGTAATAAGATGGCAATTAGCAAAACTGAGGATTTGCACAACTGGATTTTTTTTGCTAACTTTGCATTTGCTAACGAAGTAGAACGCGCAGAATGATAGAGGTACACAGATATACAAAGGACAGAAAAACGGAATGGGACAACTTTGTCCGTGGGGCGAAAAACTCTACGTTTCTCTTTCTGCGTGGCTATATGGATTACCACAGTGATCGCTTCCGTGATTGCTCTCTGATGTTTTATGACGAACGCAACAGACTTGTAGGACTGCTGCCAGCTAATCTCGCCGAAGATACGTTATACTCGCATCGTGGACTGACCTATGGCGGACTGGTGATAAGCCATCGCCAGACCACCACGGTGGTGAGGGAAATGTTTGAGTCGATGCGCTCGTTTTTGGTAGAAGAAGGCATCGTACGCGTGGTATATAAAGCCTTGCCGTGGATATACTGCGAACAACCATCTGACGAGCCGCTCTATGCCATGCACGTGGTATGTAAGGACTACAAGGTGGTGGAGCGTGAGGTGTCCTCGGTTATTGACCTGAATAACCCACTGAAATGGCGTGAGAGCCGCAAGTCGGGGCTTCGCAACGCTGCGAAGAACGGCATAGTAGTGGAATTTAGCAGCGACTTCGCGGCCTTCTGGACCATTCTCAGAAATAACCTTGGGCAGAAATATGGCGTAAAGCCGGTGCACAGTCTGGATGAGATGCTGCTGCTCCGTGAGCGTTTCCCCGAAAACATACTGCTCGCATCAGCCACTAAGGACGGAGTGATGGTAGGTGGCATAGTGGTATATGTGACCCCACGCGTGGTGCATACACAGTATATCTCAGCCACACCCGAAGGCAAGCGCATGGGCGCTATTGACGCAGTAGTTGAGATGTTGCTGCGTAGTTTCCCTGCGCAGCGTTATCTCGACTTTGGAAAATCAACAGAGGCTCACAGCGAAATGCTCAACGCTGACCTGCTTTTCCAGAAGGAAGGCTTCGGTGCGCGTGCACTCTGCTATGATACTTATGAATGGAGAAATGAATAATCAATATAAGAATATACTCAAGGCAACAACACTCTTCGGCGGTGTGCAGGGGCTGAACCTCGTGCTTAACATCGTCAGGACGAAGTTGGCGGCGCTGCTGCTCGGTCCGGTAGGCGTTGGACTTAACAGCATATACAATGAGACGCGCGAATTGATGCATACCTCTACCAATGTGGGTATGGATAAAAGCGGCATCCCTGAGATAGCTGCAGCCTATGGCAGACGTACTGAAGAGGGTGGAGCGGAACGGCTTGCCAATGCCGTTATGCTCGTGCGTTCATGGGTAGCGCTGTTCGTCGTTGCAGGCATGGTGCTCACGTTATGTCTGGCTCCGTTGCTGTCAAGGGCTACATTCAATGACAGTGACCATACGTGGGGCTATATGCTCCTGTCGCCAGCCGTAGGACTTAGTTCGCTTGTCTGTGGCGAACTGGCGGTGCTTACGGGCTTGCATAAGCTGAGGAAACTCGCCATTGTTTCTGTGTTGCATGTGGTGGCAGGTATCGTCACTACCATACCCGTTTACTATTTATTCGGTATGGATGGCGTGGTGCCGGCACTCGTGTTGCTATTCGTTGTGCAGGCACTTATTGTTGTGTTATTCTCATATAAGGAGGTGCGTCCGCATTTCTGCTTTTCATGGGACTTCCTGAAGGGCGGCAGCCGTATGCTCAAACTCGGTTTTACGTTCGTCCTTGCTGGAGTGGTGGTTCATGCCACGCAGCTCACTATCCAATCATATCTCAATAGCACGGGGTCGTTGGAGGTGGTGGGTCTGTTCTCCTCTGCCCATGCTTTCATGATGACATACGCCGGAGTGGTACTGGCATCCATGAGCAACGACTATTTCTCGCGACTTGCGAGTGTGTTCAGCAACTATGCAGAACGACTGCAGACCGTTCGCAGTCAGATTGACGTTGTGGTGCCGTTATGTCTGCCTTTGTCTATCGGCATGATGGTGCTGATGCCTGTGCTGGTGCCACTGCTGCTGAGTGGTAAGTTCGTGGCAATGATACCCATGTCACAGGTTATCATGGCAAGCCTTATCTACAGAGGTATGCACCAACCTCTGGCATATATGTCGCTGTCGGCAGGTGATTCCAAAATGTTCTTCGTCATAGAGACGGCTTCAAGCATTCTTCTTCTGCCCATGGTGATGGTGGGTTACAGTCAGTATGGACTAATAGGAATAGGATGGGCTATCTTCCTGAGTAATTTGCTTGACCTCGTATTCGTAACGGTATGTATGAAGTGGCGCTATGATGTGTTGCCCAGCCACAGGCAACTGCTGCAGTTGGGAATATACTCTCTGATAGTGTGTGCTGCCTATATCTCCACGCTGCTTAGCGAAGTGGAGTACTGGATATGTGGTATAGGAATACTTGTGGTCAGCAGTGTCATGGTGGCGAAGCAGGTTAGAGATTTGATAAGAAAAGGATAATAATAGAATGACATCTGTGGCATGAAGAAACGGAAACGCATAATGATACTTGGAGCTAATAGCGGACAGACTCTTGCCATACGCAAAGCGGTGGAATTGGGATATTATGTGATATCTGCCGATATTCATCATGATGCTCCAGGACATGCCATAAGCCACGAACAACTATTTATCGACATCTCCGACCGTGAGGAAGTATTGCGCTCTGCACGTAGGATAGGGATAGATGGCATAACGGCTTATTGGTCAGATATGCTCTTCCCAGTGGCAGCTTATGTAGCGGAGCAAATGCAACTGCCGCATAATCCGCGCCATACCACAGAGATAATGACGCATAAACACCTCTTTCGACAGTTTCTCTCAGACTTTGGTTTCGCTTCACCCAGAGCGCGCGGATGCAGCGACTTGAAAGAGATGGTGGCGTTTTTTGATACGCTTCATGCTACCGCGATTATGAAACCCACGGACTGTTCGGGCAGCAGGGGAGTGTTCAAAGTGGAGAGTGCCGCGGATATTGTACTCCATTATGAGGAGTCTATGGCTTACTCTACGGAAGGAAAACTCGTGATTGAAGAGTATTTGGAAAGCGATATCATACAGCAGGAGGCCGAGATTTTTGTGGTAGAGGGCAAGGTCGTGTCGTGGGGGATGATAGAGCAGCGCAGGGATATTGTGACTTCGGCATTCCATCCTGTCATGCACCTCATGCCGTCAGATATAAGCAGCGAGATAGAAGATAAGGTGAAAGAGACCATTCAGCGGATGATTACTGCGCTTGGTTACGTCAACGGGCCGTGTAACATAGAGTATCTTATAGGACGCAGTGGCGAAATCTTTATTCTTGACGTAGGGCCTCGCAACGGAGGTAATATGATTCCGCAGATTGTTCATGCTGCAACAGGGCAGGATGTCACGGCTATGACGCTACAGGCGGCAGTGGGTGACGAGGTGACGATAAGCGCAGCCCGGCATAAGCCGTATGCCATGAGTACGGCGGTACATTCTGATAGCGATGGCATCTTCCGTGGATTAACACTGGCTGAGGGATTAGAGGAAAGACTGTGTGGCAGCCTGATGCTGAAAGAAGAAGGCACCGTGGTCAGTACTTTTCATAATAGCCGTGATACTATTGGTGTACTTGCATTTGCCTTTGACAGCAGGGAGGAAATGAATAAGGCGTGCGAGTCAGGAAAGATTAAGGTTAATATAGAATAGAGGCATACGCTATGGTAAAGGTTTCGGTAATAGTTTGCACATATAATCAAGAGGGAACGGTAGGCCGTGCGCTCGATTCTATCCTTGCACAGCAGTGTGACTGCGATTTTGAGGTTATCATAGGAGAGGATGGTTCGAAGGACGGCACGCGCTGTGTGTGTGAGGAATATGCCGCAAAGCATCCCGATAAGGTACGCCTTATGCCAAAGACACCAAACAAGGGCATAGTTGATAACTACTACGACTGCGTAAGAGCGGCAAGAGGAGAGTACATAATGGAGTGCGGTGGAGATGACGAATGGTGCGCAGGACGCATACAACTGAGCCTTGATGCCATAGAGAAACATCCCAATGTGGTGCAGGTGTTTACGCAGGTGTATTACAGGAAAGGCGTGAACGGAGAAATATTGGAACCTGATGACCATCTGTTTCCTTTCGGATTACTGAAAGGTCAGGATGTGATAGACGGCATGATGCACCAGCGTTCGGGACAGACGGTGTTCTTCTCCATAACGCGTCGCAGTAAGATAATGGAGCTTATGGACGAGTATCCGGAGTTCTTCAACGGCAGGAAGTATCTTACGGAAGACAAACAGCTTACCATACTCCTTGGCACAAAAGGCGATTTTCTTAACATTCCAGACTGTACGTATTACTACACGATGCAGGGCGAGTCTATAACTCGTGGCGGAATAGCCAAGCACTGGTGCTACGCAAGGAACATGATGCTCATGAGTCATAATCTCGCAAAGGCGATAAACTACAAGGGCTCCCTGCTTCCGCAATACCTACATATCGTTTATGTGGGATGCAGGTTAACCCTATGGCAGTTGGTCAAAAGAATATTTCCCTTTACTTGACATACTTGTCAGCCATGGCATAACCTTCCACAAGGCTAAGACCATTATTACGATATAAGCTAATGTTATATATTATAGTTCCTTTTGGAAATATCCTTGCCGAATATTTCGCAACAAACAGTGCATTGACAATTATAAATAAAAACTTCATACAATACTCAGGTATAATTTTTTCCATTTCTGCATAATATCGTTTACTTCGAAACGCTTTACCGATTCCTTGGCTGCCTTGCCCATCTGCTCTCTTACATTGGGATGTTCCATGAGATAAATCAGTTTTTCGATGAACATATCGTCATCGTCGTAAGGAATGAGAAAGCCCGTCTTGCCATCTTCAATGATGTCTCGTGGACCATGTGGACAGTCAAAGGCGATTACAGGTAGTCCGCAGGTCATGGCTTCTATAAGCACCATAGGCTGTGCTTCGAACCTTGATGTCATTACAAGAATAGAACTCTCAAGATATGCAGAGACGATGTCTTGTGTGTTATGGTGTATCTTAAGTTGCCAATCTGGATTGCGTGTCTGTACCTTTTTCCATAGAGCTTCAAGTCTTTCAAAATTCTTTTCATAACATATTCTGCCTGCTGCCATTACTGTTCTTGAATGATAGTCGGGCAGCCTTTTGGGCGAGATAAGGGTGAAATTAGGTATTATGGCTAAGAACTTCGCTTTAGGGTAATCTTTTGCGTGGCTACTGCTGAGGACTACTACTGCGTCTGCAAATCGTTCGGCTATTCTCATTGCCAGAGGGTGGGGCATACATGACCTTGTGCCATGCGCTTCATATATAGTCTTTGTCTTGTGTGTACGCAACAGACATGACAATGCACCTATGGTCTGAAAGGTGACGTAGATGTCGGGTTGCAGTTCCTTTACGGTTTTATTCAGCTTCCACAGTGCTTGGGCACACATCAGAAGTCCGCTGCTTTTAATGCCCAACCTGATGATGTTTACTTTCTCTGAAAGATGGTAGTAGGTGTTTTCGTCTTCCTCCAGCAATATGATTATCGTAATATCCCACCCCCACTTTTCTGCCATATAGTTAATGCGGTCTGTCAAGATGTGTTCTATGCCGCCATTAGTGGAAAGGTGTTCTATTTCGTAAACTATTTTCATAAAGAGATGTAGTATCCAAGTTTGTAGAAGGAAAACAATGTAAGGTTGGGATTGTTGCTTATTAGATTGTGCAACAACATAGAATGACAGCCACGATAGATAAGCCTTACCAATGCAGATAGATGGTACTTTCTAATCTTCAGTACAATCTTACCCAATCCAGTAGTAGGCAATATGTCGGCTTCTATTCTTTTTAGCGATCGCAACGAGGTGTCAACTTTCTTCAGGTAGGTCTTGTTGTCGTCAAATCCAAGATGCATTAAGGGATTGTCTATGTGAAGTATATTCTTGTTGTGACGCTGCAGTTCTATTCCCATAAGAGTGTCTTCGTGACCATATTCTGTGCAGCGGGCATCAAAAGGAACTTCAAGCAGGATGTTGCGACGTGCCATGAAGTTAAACGTACAAAAGCGTTTGTAGGGATGATGTGTGCGATACTTTGCCGTTCTGTATTGCTCTGCGGCTTTCTCATATTTATAGCGCAAGGTGGCATCTTTGTCGGGAAGGTCGTCAGGATTTACCAGACCTCCTACAACGACATCCACATCTTCATTTGTATAATCAATATACTTCTTGATGAAACCTTCATCGACCACTTTTGCATCACTATCCATAAGGATGCACCACTCGCCCTTTGCCTCGTTGACGAGGAAGTTCATTACGCGTGCCCTGCCAAGGTTTTGCCTGTTGACAATATGGCGACAGGCAGTGAGTTCGGTTATGCCATGGTTGGCATCTATAGTCTGTTGGTCAGTACTTCCGTCCTCTGCAACTATTATCTCAAAGTCATTGACAGACAATAGCAGTTGCCTATGCAGGTCATGTACTAATTCGCTGCATACGTAGTTGTATGTAGGGATTAAAACGGAAATCATACTATTTTACCATGGCTATTTTAGTTACGCATCCTTTCTCACCCGTATCAGTGGAAACCAACACCATATATACACCTGATGCAACACGCTCCCCCTTCTGATCGCAACCGTTCCATTGGTAAGAACCGCCGCTGCATACGCCTTTGTGTACTACGTGACCTGACGAAGTGGTGATAGTGACTTGATAATTGTTTGCAAGCCCTTTGATAGTGATGTCGTCGGTATAGTCTGGCGGCACAGGGTTAGGATAGGCATATACAGTGCTTTCACTCAGCGAGCCATAACTCTCCGTTACGTCTGATTGGTATGAGCAGATGCCGGCATCTGTGGCAAACCATACCTTGCCAGTTTCGTCATCTATCATTACGTCATAGATGACATCGGATAGTAGCGGACTGTTGCTGGTGGTGAAATGCTCCATTTCGGTATTATTGTCGCTGCTAATCAGATAGACGCCATTATCTCTTCCGCCAAACCATTTTCTGTTGGCTGCGTCCACTCGCACGCAACGCATGGGAATGTCTTTCATCAGGTAGTCGGCAAGTCCTGTGCCATCGTTGCGGTTCACCTTATATTGAGTAAAGGTAGCATCTCCACTCAGTATGTTGCTCTTTGACCAATAGAAAGGTCCTGATGATGAGGCCACCCAAATGTTTCCTTCGTTATCCTCTGCGAGACCGTAGAGATAAAGCGGAGATATACTTGCTCCATCAGTGTTTACGAATGATGTTATGCCCGATAGCACATCGCTGTTCATATCGTAACAGAACAATACAGGCTTACTCCAGTAATTGTTCACCATATACATACGGTTGTACCTCGAACTGATATATGCGCCCTGTATGTCAACAGTTGTCAAATCAGTGAAATTGTATTCGCTGTGAGAGTAGTTGGTGCTCTCATTGCTGCTGTTGAAACTTGTTATGAAGTTGTCGCACCAACCATTCATTACCCACAGGTTACGACTGTTGTCATATAGCATGGAAGTGATGACGGCATCGCTGCTATTTGCATTATTGTACAGATGTGACATGTTGCTGTTGTTAGCATCGTATGTTGCCACGTGTTTCATGTCCCTGTATTCATACAGTCCTGTACTCGCCCCCACATAGAAATGCGTCTTATCCTTCGGGTCAAAGGCCATACAGTTGGCTCCAGTGTAATTACCGACATCAGGAGCATCTAACTCATGCCATTTGTCTCCGTCGTAATATTGCACCAGTCCTTTCCTCAACATCGCCTCGTAAGCCATACCTGCGCTGTAGGCTCCTGCAGTGGCAAATACCTTTCCGTCGTGCTTATACAGGCGCCAGCATGCATCAGTCACAAGTCCGTCAGGCATAACGCCACTGCTTATGGCTGTGAAACCGTCATCAGACTTCTCATATTTTGTCAGTTTACCTTCGCTGTTGCTGCCCCAGTAGCAGTTGTTGTGATCATCCTTTATTAGAATACCATAGTCGTTAGCTTCAGGTTCCTCAGACTTTTTTACATCGTTCCAAATAGTATCAGATACTATCCATACGCTTTTGTCAACGAGGTTGTCATTCGTGCGCGCCTCATATAGATTGCCATTATCAGCCGCAAGGTAAATAGTACCATTGTCGATTGACATGAGCATCACCGCAAAGCCCGTGGTATAGGTGTCGGTAATTGATGCATCGCGTGTGTTTATTTTCAGTAATCCGAAAGCAGTACAGAGGTATGCGTATTGCCCGTCAATATAGATACTGTAAGTAGTCTTGTCGGTAGTCATTCGCTTTTCGCGCAGACTGACTATTGTCTCCACGCTGCCATCCTGCGAAAGTAGGTCGATGGTATAGTCGTTGTATAGTATTACGAGTTTTTTTGTCTGTGGCACCCATGCTATCAGAGTAGCATTGTTTGCTCCCATACCGTTTTCTTTGTTGTAGGTAGTGAGACTGTTGTCGCTTAGGTTGTAGGAATATAAGTTGCCTGAGGCATTGACATATATGCGGTTTCCAGCCGGAGCAATGCCCGTAATCTTTGAGTAACAGTGGAAAACCTCCCACGTGCCAACGGCTTCAGCCATTGCCTTGTTGCCAACGGATAGCAGACATAGCAATAGTAATGGTATGTATAGTGCTTTTTTTTTCATCTTGTGTGTTTACTTTTCATCTTGCTCTCTTCTTATCTCGCTGCGTATTTCGTTTTTCACAGTGGTGTTATATTCATCGCGTTTTTCATCTCGAAACCATCCCCACTTGTTGAAATACATTATGATGTTGACTATATGTATGCGCAACAGTCGCAGACTTTTGCGTGAACCGCGAGTAAAAGTGTGGTATATTGTTACGCGAGGGTGATACAGGGTCTTGTATTTCTCGTGTATGCGGCGTGTCATGTCTATGTCCTCTGCATACATGAAGAAATGCTCGTCGAACATTCCTATTTCGTTGATAGCCGACATTCTCAAGAACATAAAGCATCCGGAAAGATACGGTACGTTCATTGTTTTCGTAAAACCAGACTGGCAAAGCTCGTAGGCTGAGTTCCTGCGGCGTATAAATGCGTTTGGCAGACAGAAGCGTCCTATCATATCGAGAGGTGTCGGCAGCATCTTCGCCAGTCGTTGTATCTGTCCGTTGGGGTACATAACCTTCGGCATCATCTGTCCTACGTCTTCGTGTTCGTCCATGTATTGCTGCAGTGCAGGGATAACCTCTGGTCCGAACCACACGTCAGGATTGACTACGAGATGATACTTGCTGCCTAAATTCTGCGCTTCGGCTAAGGCTATGTTGTGACCTCCGCCATAACCATTGTTCTCGTGGGGGATGTATATCAACTTGAAGCCTTTTTCTGCTTTCTGCTTCAGTTCGGGCTCACCGCCGAGCACTCGCTCTGCAAACTCTTGCAGTTCCTGTTTCAGGTCGAGCATATCGTCGGAATGGTCGATGACGAACACGACGTCAACAGGTGAAGCAAACAAGCTGCGCAGCACGGGTTCAAATTCGAGCAGATGGTGGTTGTATGTTACGATAGAAGCACTTGTCATATAAAGTATTAACGCACAAGCGTGTCATTTATTGTGTATCCGGTTATGCAGAAGCACATTTTTTGCAAATTCCCTTTACTACGTACTCTGCTTCCTCCATGCGGAAGCCTTCGGGCATCGGCACTACTGGTATGGTATAGTCCTCCAGGCAATAAGTGCGTCCGCATTGTCGGCAGTTGAAGTGTATGTGGTTGATGTGGTGATTTTCTTCGCATCGGCACACACAGTATTTTTGTATTCCCGTACCATCGTCGATGACGTGCAACAGGTGGTGCTCCGCAAACAATCTCAGTGCGCGGAAAATGCTTGAACGCTCCGTGTTTATCAACCAGCGCTCCATGTCTGCCAACGAGAAAGTCTCGCTCTGTTGGCTGGCTTCCTGCCATACGAGCAGTCGTACAGCGGTAGGCTTTATGCCGTGTGCTTCAAGATATTGCTCTGCCTCTTTCATTCCTTGTTCTTGGTATCCATGCATATCGTTACAGGTCCGTCATTGAGTAAACTTACTTTCATGTCAGCCCCAAACTCGCCAGTGCCTACGGGTTTGCCTATGGCTTCTGACAGTTTGCTGCAAAACTCCTCATACAATGGTATGGAGTGCTCATGGCTTCCGGCCCTAAGCCACGATGGTCGGTTGCCTTTCTTGTAGCTGGCAAACAGCGTAAACTGACTGACAACAAGGCAACTGCCTCCTATGTCGAGTACGGAACGGTTCATTACGTGGTTCTCATCGTCAAACACGCGCAGGTTGGCTATCTTTCTTACGAGCCAATCTACGTCCTCGCTTGTGTCTTCTTCGCATACTCCAAGAAGGATTAGAAATCCCCATTCTATGCTCGACTTTATGTTGCCGTCGATAGCAACGCTTGCCTGACTTACTCTTTGTATTACTGCACGCATATCTGTGTTGTGGATTGTTTAATCTGCAAAGTTACAATATTTCTGCTTAATTGACAAATTATTCGATGATTTATTCATTTGTATTCGTCGTTCTCAGAAAGTTTCATTACCTTTGTGTCGTAATAATACTCACGACATGAAAAAACTCTTCACTATCGTAATGATGCTTGCAGCGGTGCTACGTGTTGCAGCAATGAATACAGACTCGCTTATATCTACATTCCAAAGCGTAAACATTCCGCATCGTAACCTGACGGTCACTCCGCTACAGGATACTTCTGCCGATGCCTTGCCGATGCTACAGGAGACCCTTGACAATCTTGCAGCGCAGGGCGGTGGACGGCTTACGGTCGCTTCTGGCGAATACTATCTGTGTGGTTCGTTGGTGTTGCGCTCCAATATTGAGTTGTATCTTGAGCGTGGCACACTGCTGAAGTTCAGTGGAAAACCTGATGATTTCCTGCCAGTAGTACCCACACGCTGGGAGGGTACTAATCTCATGGGGCGCTCTGCCATGATATATGCCAACGGAGCGACGAATGTTGCCATTACAGGCGAAGGCACAATAGATGCCGGAGGCGACCGCGAGATGGCACGTTGGGGTATGCCTGCTGATATGGAACAGTTCTCAGAGAATACCCACGGCACGCACGGTGAGACCGTAGAGATGCCTGACGTGCGCCGCTTGCGTGCTTTAGGCGATGAGGAAGGTTCAGAACGTGTTTTTGGAAAGGGCACGCATCTGCGGCCTTGCGCAGTGGAGTTCTATGGTTGCAGCCGTGTGTTGATGGAGGGCGTGACGCTGAAAAACAGTCCGTTCTGGTGCATACACCCCGTATATTGTGACAATGTTGTAGTGCGGCGCGTGACGATTGACAGCCATTCACCCAATAATGACGGTTGTGACCCTGAGTCATCGCGCAACGTGCTGATAGAATACTGCACCTTCCGCACAGGCGATGATGCCGTAGCCATAAAGGCCGGGCGCGATGCTGACGGCCGCAGGGTGGGCAGAGCGTCGGAGAATATAGTGATACGTCATTGTCGCTTCTTCTCTGAGTGCAACGGACTGTGTATAGGTTCTGAGATGAGTGGCGGAGTGAGCGGTGTCTATATGCACGATGTAGAGATAGGCAACGTGAAGAATGCCCTGCTCTTCAAATCAAACCTTGACCGTGGCGGCTATATCCGCCAAGTGCGAGTGGACAGCATACGCATAGCTTCTGCAAAGGGAGCAGTATTGCGTTTCGAGACGAACTATTTCGGCTATCGAGGCGGAAACTATCCAGCGCAGTACGAAGACTTCGCTATCAGTCATGTGATGGCAGAGCGTGCCGACGGCTATGCCGTGTATTACGATGGTCCGGGCGTGCCGTTGGAGGGTGGGGCGGAGCCTGCCGTATCGCCGACGGAAAAGAATAAGGCTTTTGCAATACGCAATATAAGCGTGAGCGACTTCCATGTGTTGTCAGCACCTCATGAGTATTATCTTTTCAATACGGAGGATTGCCACTTCCTGCGCTCTTCGGTCAATGGACAACCACTGCCCGAACGTCCGCTGGAATCCTTGATGCGGCAGAGCTGTGACGTGTGGTGACGTTTGCGTAATCTCGAGATATGACCGACATACACAAAGCGATGCTTTCATCATGCCGCGGTGCAAGTGAAAGCATCGCTTTGCCTTCCACTGGTAATCGCATTGCGATTGGTCGGTAATCAGTATCTTATTACATGATAAAAGCATAGCGATTACGCTGTAATCGCTATGCTTTTATCATTGTGACTCAATATGGTTGAAAATTAGATAGTTTGCTACTGATTGCAGAATGCCTTGTAAATCTTTTCTGCTATCTCTGCCATCTCCTGCTCGGGGAGCGTGAGTTTCTCGCGGCGGAAGTCCATGTCGCCCTCCGTTTGCATAGGCATCAGGTGGATATGGGCATGAGGCACCTCCAGTCCGAATACCGACATTCCCACCTTCTTGCAGGGGAATGCCTCCTTGATGGCGCGTGCCACGCGCTTGGCGAAGCAGAAGTAGCGTGCCGTTTCATCATCGGGCATGTCGAATACGTAGTCCACCTCACGGCGTGGAATAACCAGGACGTGTCCGCGCACTACGGGGTTGATGTCGAGAAAGGCATAGAACTCCTCGTTCTCTGCACATTTGTAGCTGGGTATCTCACCAGCGGCAATCTTTGAGAAAATATCCATAAGTCTGTTGATTGTTAGTGTATGTTTAGCGAAAGTCGCATTGCAAAGTTACGATTATTTTTCTACTCTGCCAAATATTTATCCGGATTTTATTTGCCGTGCGTGAAAAAGGCTCACTGCTTGATTTCTATTTCTTGCATCATCATGGGCATGAGCAGGCTGAGCATCACGTCTGTCATGGTGCTGGTGTAAATTCACGAATGTTTCATCGAGCCTGTTGTTGGTATTTGCCAGGTCACAATATATCATTATGTCATTCGGCATGTCCTGATAGCTGTAGGCTTTTGCAAAAACGATACATAGCATTGCTGCCAGGAACTATGATAAGCCCCTTTTTATAACTGTAAACTCCTGAGGTGTAGGAGAAAAAAGAAGAGTTAAGAACTAAGACCAGGCCTACCCGCAAAAGCGTGTCATGCCTTGGTGTCTTAATTCTTAACTCTTGATTATTATGATTGCTGGTTATATGTTACTTAGCCAGCTTGCCGTCAGAACCGAGCACATTCACAATCTTGTGGATGTACATCTTCTTCATGTTCTCACGTGCAGGCTTCAGATACTGACGTGGGTCGAAGTCTCCTGGGTGCTCAGCAAGGTGCTTGCGGATAGCAGCAGTCATGGCAAGACGTGAGTCAGAGTCGATGTTGATCTTGCAGACAGCAGACTTAGAAGCCTCGCGGAGCTGCTCCTCAGGGATACCGATGGCAGCCTCGAGCTTACCGCCGTACTTGTTGATA
>CAMNCV010000135.1 GCA_946534585.1 uncultured Prevotellaceae bacterium | reverse complement strand
ACAGGACTGGGCACAGATGCTCATGCGTATGTATATGCGCTGGGCTGAGAAGGGCGGCTACAAGTGTACCATCGTTGACCTGCTGGAGGCAGACGATGCTGGCATCAAGTCGGTGACCATGCAGATAGAGAATACCGGCAGCGCCGACTATGCCTACGGTTACCTGAAGTCAGAGAGCGGCGTGCACCGTCTGGTGCGCGTGAGTCCGTACAACGCACAGGGCAAGCGTATGACCAGCTTCGCCTCTGTCTTCGTCACACCGCTCGTTGACGACACAATCGAAGTGTATGTTGACCCTTCACGCATATCATGGGACACCTTCCGCTCAAGCGGTGCCGGTGGTCAGAACGTGAACAAGGTTGAGACCGGTGTGCGCCTGCGCTATATGTATCAGGACCCCGACACCGGCGAGGAGGAGGAGATACTCATTGCCAACACCGAGAGCCGTAAGCAGCAGCAGAACCGTGAGAACGCCATGAGACTGCTGAAGTCTCAGCTCTATGACCGCGCCATGAAGAAGCGCATGGAGGCACAGGCTGCCATCGAGGCCGGCAAGATGAAGATTGAGTGGGGCTCGCAGATACGCTCATACGTGTTTGACGATCGCCGCGTGAAGGACCACCGCACAAACTACCAGACATCTGACGTTGACGCGGTGATGGACGGTAAGCTCGACGGATTTATCAAGGCTTACCTGATGGAGTTGAACAACAAGGAGTAACGCAATAAAAGATGTTATAAATTTTGTAATCTCATTTATTATTCGTAATTTTGTAGTTCAGAATGAGAGTTTACATCTCGCAACTATTAAATAGGAAGAAACTAACAAATAAAAACTAAACAATTATGAGCAAGAATAAGAACAATGCTAAGCGCAAGGCTTATGCAGAAAAGCAAGAGCAAGAAGGACGCAATGTAATCAACTGGATATTCGGCATTCTCGTAGCACTTGGTGCCGCTTATGCTATATATACCATAGCAATACAGTAACATCAAGCGATGGAAATAGAACGCAAGTTCCTCGTCAAGCGAGATGGTAGTTTCCGCAAGATGGTAACGTCATCATCACGAATAGCGCAAGGCTACATGGATGTCAACGGAGCCACCGTACGGATAAGACTGCGCTCGCAGTTGGTTGACGGTAAAGAACAAGACGGCAAGGCATACCTTACCATAAAAGGTCCATCAAAAAACGGTATCTCACGTTATGAATTTGAACGCGAGATACCGCTTGACGATGCTCATGAGATGCTGAAATTGTGTCGTGGAGGCATGGTGGAGAAAGTACGTCACCTCGCGCCCTACGGTAGCCACACTTATGAGATTGACGAATTTATGGGCAAAAACGAAGGTCTGCTCTTTTGCGAGGTAGAGCTTGAAAGAGAGGATGAAGCATTTGAAAAGCCCACATGGTTAGGACCAGAGGTAACAGGCAACCGACACTTCTATAATAAAGGGTTACTCTCTGACCCCTACCCTAACTGGCGCCACGAACTGCCAGAAGAATTTCAGTAAACGCAAGGAAGCCACACACTACATAAGAAAAAATGCACAGAATAGTAGTAAAGGTCGGTTCTAACGTGCTGACCACACAGAAAGGAAAACTCGACATAACACGACTTTCGGCTCTCGTTGACCAGATAGCATGGATGCGCGAGAATGGCTACGAGGTGATACTAGTATCGTCAGGAGCCGTAGCCTGCGGCCGTCAGGAACTAAAGGTTGACCATCAGCTTGACTCCGTAGAGCAAAGACAGTTATTCTCTGCTATGGGACAGGTAAAACTGATGAACCTATATTACGACCTTTTCCGCGAATACCACATGCACATAGGTCAGATTCTGACCATGAAGAGCAACTTCGAGACAGAAGAACACTACCGCAATCAGCAAGCTTGCATGGAAATAATGCTCGACAATGGCGTCATACCTATCGTAAACGAGAATGACACGGTATGTCTGACAGAGCTTATGTTTACCGACAATGATGAGTTATCAGGCCTTATAGCGCAGATGATGAAAGCAGAAACTCTTGTTCTTCTCAGTAATATTGACGGCATCTACACGGGCAATCCTTCCGACCCTGCGTCTGAGGTTATACGCCGAGTAAGCACAGAGGATAACTTAGACCAATACATACAGACATCAAAGAGCAGTGCCGGTCGTGGAGGCATGGAGTCAAAGTATCACACGGCGAGCACCGTTGCCGACAGTGGCATACGCGTAATGATAGCCAACGGCGAGCGCGACAACATACTCATTGACCTGCTTACGCATCCGCAGAACACCATACATACGGAATTCCTGCCTGCGAAATAAAATCAGAACAAACAAATAACACTCTACATAAGGAGATCGGTTGGAAGCCATACTGCATCCAACCGATTTTCTTTTATCACTCAGGTCGCATCACCAACTTTAATTTATTGTGATATTCAAGTATGCGTTTCTTCAAGAAATCCGAGACCTCGTCCGCACTTACCTCAGCTACTATCTTCTTATAGTCTGTAGAAACATCCATGTTATGTACATACCACGATTCTATAATGCCTTGCCATGTACCATTCTGGCGTGCATTGATGTCAGCTTGTTTCAACAGGTTCTTACGTACCTTCTCTACCATGTCGGCATCAGCTTTCACTGACAACTCGTCAATACACTTCTCTATCAGCACAAGTGCAGTATCGACCTTCTCTGGGGCTGATATAGGAGCTACCACGCGGAGCATTGAAAACGACTTCTCTGGCTCCACGCTAATATATGACGAAGCCCCTACGCTGTATGCAGCTCCAGCATCCTCACGCACTTCTTTCATAAGCATCATCTGCAGTACCTCACCTGCAAACGTTGCCAGCACACGATTCTTCAACGTATGCTCCACATCGCCCCTATATATCTCAACAACGTAAGGCTTTGGTGTCTCCATCTGTTTCTTAAAGTCGCAAACTACATTGCCACTGAAATACGTGCGCTCATCACGTGTATTTGTCTTTGTCTTCGACTTCCCTGGTAATGCTCCTATATACTGACAGACAAGTTGTCGGATAGTCTGCTCATCATAGTTGCCTATGATAGTGAATACATAGTCGCCTACACCGGCGAAGCGTTCGCGTGTTATTTCAAGGCTACGAGTAGCAGACACTTGGTTGAGTTGCTGTGGCAGTAGTGGCTGAAAGCGTGGATTAGCACAGTCTGCATAGTACGACAAACTGTCGGATAAGGCCGTTTCGGGTTGCAGGTCGCGGTTTTTCAGTGCCGTAGCTACAGTATTCATAAACGAAGTGTATGACTTCTCGTCTAACTGCGGTGCAGTAAAATAGAGATAGAGCAGCTGCAACATTGTCTCTACATCCTTCGGAACACTATGACCATTTACATTATCATAACGCTCATCAAGACTAATACTCAATCCGCATTGCTTTCCTGCCAGAGCCTTCTGCAGTTCGGTATTAGTAAATCCACCCAGTCCAAACGTCTCTACTATCTGGTTATACAGTTTCAGCGTAGCGAAATCAGGTTCTCCATACAGCCAACTTCCACCAGGAGCCCAGCCACGCAGCAGTACCTCGTCATCCTTGAAGTCGGTTTTCTTCAAACATACACGAGCACCATTCTGCAGTGTCAGTTCCGTGTAGCCAAACGTTTTGTTTTCTTTCTCCTTTACTATCTTACCAGCCTTAGGCATATCTTTTATCAGAGGTTCATCCTTAGCATTATCCACCCAGGCCTCCACATTCTCCAAACGAGCCTGCGCTATCACTGCGTTCATATCATCAGCAGTCAAATATACAGCACCATCTTTCTCCTGTGCAAAGCATACGCCAACGAGGTTCTTATCAGTATCTATGCTTACCAACTGCTTCAGCGATTGGTTAATTGCATCCACGCCTATACTTTGTGCGATGAGTTGCCAATTCTGCCAGTTGGTCTCGGCATCGGGCATGGCATATCCTTCAAGATAATTGCTCAGGCAACGCTGATAATGCTCACTGTTCTTACGCTTGTCACGATTGCTGTAGGCCTTTTCTTTATTCGACAAGAACTCTTCTTTTGCCCTCAGATACTCACCTTGTGTGAAACCATAAAGATTTAAGCGTCGCAATTCTTTCACAATAGCCGTCAGCGTTTCTTTTTCCTTTCCCTCTTTCGGCACAGCACTTACACTCAGCGCATCCTTCGTTGCAGCAATACCGCAATAACGTCCATAGTTCATCTGTATCTGTAAGAACGGTGCGTCTGGTTCCTGCGCAAGTTCAGTCATGCGCATATTAAACATAGAACGCATCATTGCACTCACGAACTGCTGCACGAACGAAAGTTGCGTAGCACGCAACTGACGTGGCAGAGGGTCAGACTTCATCATAAGTTCCATCACTGTATATGGCATCTCTTTGTCATGATCACACACCATGATTGGCTGCTCATTATCTGGCACAGCTACTTCTTCAGTGTATGCTGCACCTGAATGAGGACGTATATCCCCAAACATTTCTCGTATCTTCTGTTCTGTACGATTTACGTCAACGTCTCCAATGACGATGATTGCTTGATGGGCAGGATGATACCATTTCTCATAATATGCACGCAGGGTCTGTGGCTGAAACGAATCAACTACCTCCATCAGTCCTATCGGAAGCCTCTCGCCATACTTACACCCAGGGAACAATAGCGGCAAAGCTTTCTCGTTAAGGCGCTGCATGGCAGAGCTACGCATTGCCCACTCGCCGTGTACGACACCACGTTCCTTATCTATCTCATCAGGCAACAACTGCAGTCCACACGACCAATCACGCAGCACCAGCAAGCAGGAGTCAAGAGCAGACAGACGCGCCGTTGGCACGTTACATATATTATAGACAGTCTTGTCAAGCGATGTATAGGCATTCAGATCACGCCCAAAAGCGACCCCAAGTCTGCGTCCGAACTCTACCACGTCGCCTGCCTTAAAATGCTCCGAACCATTAAAGGCCATGTGTTCGAGGAAATGTGCCAGGCCACGCTGAGAATCATCTTCCTGTAACGAGCCTACGCGCTGAGCGATATAGAAGTCAGCCACGTGCTCAGGCTTCTCGTTATGGCGTATATAATAAGTCAGTCCATTATCCAACTTCCCCACACGCGTCAACGTATCATTAGCAATTACGGGGAGTTGCGGCATCATTTGCGCATGAAGTCCTATGGCAGTCATAGCAAATGCCATAGCAAGCAATAAAAATTTCCTCATCGTCTATTCTTGTTTAAGTATTTGTTTATTTTAGTACATACATTATTATAACGTACATGGTACCGTATTATTGCACCTATACACAAAAAAGAAAAATAACGTATCGTTAAGGATACGTCACTTTTCTTGAACACACATAAATCAGTATGTGATACTTTCAATCTTCAGTTTCAACACGCCGCGAGGAATCTTAGCCTCTACAACATCGCCCACCTTATGGTTAAGCAAAGCCTGAGCAATAGGAGTCTCAATCGAAATCTTTCCTTCGCGCAGGTTAGCCTCGTTAGCCGACACGATGGTATAAGACATCTTGGCCTTATTAGCCAAATTAGTCATCTCTACCTTCGACAACAACTGTACAGCATCGGTTGACAGACGACTCTTATCGATAATTTTGGCATCGGCGATAGTAGTCTTCAGTTGGTGTATCTTGTCAGCCAGATGTGCCTGAGCCTCTTTTGCTGCGTCATACTCTGAATTTTCTGAGAGGTCGCCCTTGTCGCGTGCCTCAGCAATTGCTGCACTGGCTTTCGGCATCTCAATAGCCTCCAAGCGATGCAGTTCGGCTACGAGATCCTCATAGCCCTCTTTTGACATGTAAGCCATAATAGTTTATTCGTTAATTATTTGTAAATTCGATACTTATATATAACAAGTCAAGTTTGTTACACCTTGCGTGCCTTTCTATTTACTTATGAAGATAGTAAAAAAGAAGAACCCCAACCGTTGAACCATGGCTTCGGCACATGGCATTGGCTGGAATCCCAAGCATGTAGTGTTTGCTTTTAAGCTTTAGTAAGTAAGATTTCTGAATGCAAAGGTAAAGAGTTTTTTTTAATCATGCAACTTTTTCTTACTTTTTTATCACAAAACGACACTTTTTTAGTTATGAGAATAAAAAAATATTGCACAAATTTTGTCAATTCGTGCAATTTTAGTAACTTTGTGGCTTGAAAGCAACTCATAACACATAACATATAAATTGCACGCTAAAGATGTATACTACGATTACTGCCTTGGAGGCAGCAGCGATGATTAAGAATGGCGACTCTATAGGCCTGAGCGGTTTCACTCCGGCTGGTGCGCCAAAGGCTGTAACAAAAGAGCTGGCGAAGCTCGCAACAGCAGAACACGAGAAGGGTAACGAATTCAAAATCAACCTCTTCACAGGAGCATCTACCGGACAAAGCACCGATGGTGACTTGGCTGCTGCGGGAGCAATAGATTTCCGTGCGCCTTATACAACGAATAGCGAGTTCCGCACTCGTGTAAACAAGAACGAAATACGCTACAACGACCTTCACCTGTCACATATGGCGCAGGAGTTGCGTTATGGTTTCTACGGTCCGCTAAACTGGGGTATCATCGAAGTGTGTAAGATTGAAGAGTGTGGCGACAAGTACCACGTTTACCTCACATCTGCCGGAGGCATATCACCGACAGTTGCTCATAAGGCCGAGAAGATAATTATCGAGCTTAACCGTTTTCACAGCGAGGGAGTTGCATTACTCCACGACGTGTATGAGCCTCTTGATGCTCCTTTCCGTCAGCCTATAATGATTACGAAGGTAAGCGACCGTATAGGTACTCCTTACCTCGAAATAGAAAAGAAGAAAGTGGTGGGAGTAGTGGAATGTAACATCCCTGACGAGGCACGCGCCTTCAAGGGTACAGACGAAGTGACCGACCGCATAGGAGCCAACGTGGCTCAGTTCCTGCTTGGCGACATGAAGCGCGGCATCATACCTTCATCATTCCTGCCTATGCAGAGCGGTGTGGGCACTACAGCCAACGCAATACTGAGCGCTGTGGGCAAAGACAAGAGCATTCCTGACTTCAATATATATACAGAAGTATTACAGAATGCCATTGTTGACATGATGCTCGAAGGTCGTGTAAAGGATGCCTCTACATGTTCGCTTACCGTGGACAACGAGTGCCTGAAGCGCGTATATGACAACATCGACTTGTTCTCAAAGCGTCTCACCATACGCCAGTCTGAGATTTCAAACTCGCCAGAGGTAATACGCCGTCTCGGTGTCATTGCCATCAATACAGCCATCGAGGTTGACATCTACGGCAACGCTAACTCAACCCACATCTCTGGTACTAAGATGATGAACGGCATCGGTGGTTCAGGCGACTTCGAGCGCAATGCATATATTTCAATATTCACCTGTTCTTCAGTGGCTAAGGGTGGACTGATTTCTGCCATCGTGCCATTCGTGAGCCACCAGGATCACTCAGAGCACGACGTCAACGTAATCATAACAGAGCAGGGAATAGCCGACTTGCGCGGCAAAGCACCAATAGAGCGTGCACAGCTGATTATCGAGAATTGTGCACACCCAGACTATCGTCCGCTGCTGCGTGAGTACGTGAAGATTGCTTCTGGCGGCCAGACTCACCATAATCTGCCTGCAGCATTCGCCATGCACGACACGCTGCGCCGCAAGGGTGACATGCGACTGACAGACTTCGCAGAATACGTGAAAGAATAAACTGACAATTCATAACTCACAACTAAATTTACTACTATGACAAGTTTAAAAGATTTCTCACTTGAGGGTAAGAATGCGTGGATTACCGGCGCATCTTACGGTATCGGTTTCAACATTGCCAAGGCTTTCGTAGCAGCCGGAGTAAAGAACATCATTTTCAACGACATCAACCAGGAGGCTCTGGAGCGTGGTCTGGCTAACTACAAGGAGGCTGGCATCACTAACGTGAAGGGCTATGTTTGCAACGTATGCGATGAGGTTGCCGTTAAGGAACTCGTAGAGAAAATACACGCTGAGGTAGGTCAGATTGACATCCTCGTTAACAATGCTGGTATCATCAAGCGTATTCCTATGCATGAGATGAAGCGTTCTGAGTTCCAGGCTGTCATCGACGTTGACTTGGTTGCTCCTTACATCTGCGCTGCTGCTGTCATTCCAGAGATGATGGAGCGCAAGGAGGGTAAGATTATCAACATCTGCTCTATGATGTCTGAGCTCGGCCGTGAGACTGTAAGCGCATACGCAGCTGCCAAGGGTGGTCTAAAGATGCTCACCCGCAACATCTGCTCTGAGTATGGTGAGTACAACATACAGTGTAACGGCATTGGCCCTGGCTACATCGCTACTCCTCAGACTGCTCCTCTGCGCGAGCGTCAGCCAGACGGTTCACGTCACCCATTCGATTCATTCATCTGCGCAAAGACTCCAGCTGGTCGTTGGCTCGACCCATCAGAGCTCGGTGGTCCTGCAGTGTTCCTTGCTTCTAAGGCTTCTGACGCTGTCAACGGTCACATACTCTATGTTGACGGTGGTATCCTTGCTTACATCGGCAAGCAGCCTAAGTAAACCAACGAAGACTACATACAGGTGGGTATTTCCTAATACTCGCCAGACAATAATAAGCGTTTCACAGCAACACTTTCACGCCGTGAAACGCTTTTTCTTTTTGAAACATTTGCATATTCCGTCGAAAAAATGTAATTTTGCAACAAACTGCAACAACAGATGGCAAAGAGTAAGACACAGAACCCTAACCATACCACACTGAGCGGAGAAGCCCTACTCGACGAGTATGTGCTGAGCCACAGCGACCCTGAGCCAGATTATCTATACAGACTATGGCGTGCCACAAACATACACATGCTCCATGGCCGCATGGCTTCTGGCCGACTGCAAGGACGATTACTGAAGATGCTTGTGCAGATGGTGCGCCCACGCAACGTGCTTGAGGTAGGCACGTTTTCTGGTTATTCCGCTCTTTGCATGGCAGAGGGGCTGAAGGATATTTACGAACGCGAAAAGCTGGATTGCTACAGTCCTTCCTGTGAAGAAGGGAGCACCAAGCAACAAGGCGAAAACCGCAGGATTTACACGTTTGAAATAAATGACGAACAAGAACCCTTCACCCGTCACTGGATAGAGCAGTCGCCATGGGCTGACTACATTTCATTCATAATCGGTGATGCTGCCGTAGAAGCGGAGAAACTTGGAGTGAAGTTCGACATGGCTTTCCTTGATGGCGACAAGCGCACCTACGTAGAGACCTATGAGGCAATACTGCCACTGATGACGCAGGGAGCCATCATACTTGCCGACAACACCCTGTGGGACGGACACGTGATTGACTCGGATTACGACAAAGACCGACAGACGCAGGGTATTCGCAGATTTAACGACCACATAGCAAATGACAGTCGTGTGACACGCGTAATACTACCGCTGCGCGATGGGCTGACGATAATACGCAAGGCATAACACCCGCCCTTCTACCTCAAACCACCTTCTTTCGATTTTGATTAAACAACTTATAATATAATTTTATGTTTGGACTTGGAACACAAGAGGTGCTTATCATAGCACTTATCATACTACTGTTCTTCGGGGGAAAGAAGTTTCCTGAGATGATGCAAGGACTGGGACGTGGAGTAAAGACTTTCAGGGATGGGATGAATGATACTACTACCCAACCGCAGAACGAGGAAAATCCTGACTCGAAGCAGTCGTGATGGACAGTGGGGTAAATGAAAAGGAGCAGACCTTCTGGGACCACCTCGACGACCTGCGCGCATCGCTCATAAGGATTATTCTGGTGGTATCAGTATTGGCTATCGTGGCCTTTGCCCTTAAAGACCTGCTCTTTGCCGTGGTGCTTGCACCGCAGAGTAGCGACTTTATCTCATATAGGCTTATGGGGGCGGATACTTTCCGTCTGCACCTGATGAACACAGGGCTGACGGAGCAATTTATGATTCACATGCGCACGGCAGCATACGCCGGACTATTGATGGGTTCACCATACGTATTGTATGAACTGTTTCGTTTCGTATCGCCTGCTCTGTATGACAATGAAAGACGCTATGCCCATTGGGTGGTGGGTGCAGCTTACATCATGTTTGTCGTTGGTACGCTGACAAACTATTTCGTAGTGTTCCCCATGACGGTACGATTTCTCGGTACATATCAGGTAAGTGCCGACATTGACAATATGCTCACGTTGCAGTCATACATTGACACGCTGCTCGGCATGAACATGACCATGGGCATAGTATTTGAACTACCCGTGGTCTGTTGGTTGCTTGGCAAACTGGGATTAGTCAATCGCAGCATGATGACCCGCTTCCGTCGCCACGCCATAGTTGCCATACTCATTGTATCAGCCATCATCACCCCTACTGGCGATGCCTTCACGCTGCTCATCGTTTCACTGCCGATTTACATCCTCTACGAACTGAGTATTCTTGTAATCAGGAAGTGACTAAAGCGGAACATGGGCACCCCTTCAAAAACATTAAGAACCCTATGCTTAGAAAAATCAGAATTATACTGGCATCAGTGATGTTTACCGGACTACTGCTGCTATTCCTTGACTTCACTGGCACGATGCACCACATCGTGGGATGGATGCCTAAGATGCAGTTGCTTGAAGCCGCATTGGCTCTCAACGTGGCTGTAGTCGCAGTGTTAGTAGTGCTGACGCTCATCTTCGGTCGTATCTACTGTTCTGTCATTTGTCCGCTCGGTATCATGCAAGACTTGTTTGGCTGGCTGGGCAAGCGCAGCAGAAAACGTCGCTACACCTACTCCAGAGAGGTGAAATGGCTACGATACCCTATGCTCGTGGTATTCATAGCCGCCTTGGCACTGGGTCTTGGCACTGTGATACAGTTGCTCGCCCCTTATTCCGCATTTGGCCGAATAGCCACCAACGTGCTGCAACCCGTATGGCTATCTGCCACCAACGTGCTTGCAGCGATAGCCGAATATTACGACAGCTATGCCTTCTACCATTCCGATGTATGGCTGCGCTCGTGGTCATCGCTTGCGATTGCAGCCGTAACGCTCATTGTGCTTGCCATTATATCATGGCGCAACGGACGCACTTACTGCAACACTGTCTGTCCCGTAGGCACCGTATTGTCGTTTTTCAGCCGTTTCTCATGGTTTAAAGTGTGCTTTGACACTGAGAAATGCCGCAACTGTTCCCTTTGCACCAAGAACTGCAAGGCGGCCTGTATCGACTTCAAGACACACAGCGTAGATGCCAGTCGCTGCGTGGTATGCGGTGATTGCATTGAGGCTTGTAAGTTTGGAGCACTGAGTTATGCACACAAACGTACTAACAAGCAGACAGACAACTCCCCTGGCAACCACACAAACAAGAAACCTGACGCTTCACGCCGCACATTCCTTGTTGCCACCACAGCCTTAGCCACCACAGCCTTAGCGCAGGAAGCGAAAAAGACTGACGGCGGACTGGCAGAGATTGAGGACAAGGTTGCGCCACGCCGCCAGACGCCTCTTGCGCCTCCTGGCTCTCTATCAGCCAACAATCTGGCAAAGAGATGCACCGGTTGTCAGTTATGCATATCCGAATGTCCGAATGAAGTACTGCGTCCATCCACCGACTTGCTGCACCTGATGCAACCCACTATGTCGTATGAACGCGGCTACTGCCGACCAGAATGCAACCGTTGCTCCGAGGTTTGTCCGGCAGGAGCGATACAGCCGATACGCCACGAGGACAAGGTATCAACCCAGATAGGCCATGCCGTATGGATAAAGAAGAACTGTTTGCCAGTGATAAACGGCACCCCTTGCGGCAACTGCGCACGCCACTGTCCCGTCGAGGCTATAGAGATGATGCCACTCGACATCGACGATGACGACTCACCATTCGTACCCATGGTCAACGAAGCACGCTGCATAGGTTGCGGTGCGTGTGAATATCTGTGTCCCGCACGACCGTTCTCGGCTATCTATGTAGAAGGCCATGAGGTACACAAGGAAGTATAATTACTGCAAACCGCAGTTTGCAAAAACAGAGAAATGAAATAACAAACCATGATATTTCAAAAGAATAATTTGTCTGTCTGCAGATAAAAGGGTAACTTTGCACAAGGAAAATACAACTAACATCAAAACACAATAAAACAAAAATGGTAAATTACAAAGACCTCGGCCTCGTAAACACCCGTGAGATGTTTAAGCGCGCCATTGCTGGTGGTTATGCAATCCCAGCATTCAACTTCAACACGATGGAGCAGATGCAGGCTATCGTACAGGCTGCAGTAGAGACAAAATCACCTGTTATCATGCAGGTTTCAAAGGGTGCCCGCAACTATGCTAACGGCACTATATTGCGCAACCTTGCCAAGGGTGCCGTAGAGTACGCTAAGGAGCTCGGTTGCGAGAATCCGGAAATCGTGCTTCACCTTGACCACGGTGACACCTTCGAACTCTGTAAGGACTGTATCGACAATGGCTTCTCTTCTGTCATGATCGACGGTTCTTCTCTTCCATACGAAGAGAACATTGCCCTTGCCAAGAAGGTCGTAGAGTATGCTCACCAGTTCGACGTTACCGTTGAGGCTGAGCTCGGCGTGCTCGCTGGTGTTGAGGATGAGGTTGCTGCC
>CAMNCV010000134.1 GCA_946534585.1 uncultured Prevotellaceae bacterium | reverse complement strand
CGCTAAAGAATATTGAGCCATACGCTCTGAAAGCATTGATTATTGAAGACTTGAAAATGCATCCTCAAAGCTTAATGTCTGAGATAGCCGGAAGACTTCCTGATGTTGAGCTGACAGACTTGCGAAACACTGTATATAAGATGGTCGGAAAGGAATTAACCACCAGTGGAGGTAGGACATACCGTAGATATGAGTTGAGTGATGGCAGAAAAGAAAAGAAATAAAAAAGAAAACGACAAAAGATTATTGTAAACGCTTGATAATCAGTAGCATTTTTCTTTTTCACAATTCTGTTAAACCCTAAAGATTTATTGAATAATGCTATTAGAGATAACAGTATTGATTTATAAATAGAGTTCAGGTACAGAAAACAGGGTAAAGAAAATATAAGATTCTAAAAGTACTCAGTTTCTTTGGCTGTTTGGGAGAAATTTTGTACCTTTGCGAGCAGTAAGAGCGTTCTTTGACTTAGTGAAAAACGTGTAGGAATATGTAAGTCCTTTCGTTTCCAAAGTGTTACCTGTTTCTGCTTATCTTATAGGTAACACGCTGATTTCCAAAAGAATTTAGAATTAGTATCGTTTACTGCTGTTGCAGTCCCATCTCTTTGGCTTTCCCTACGAGCAACTGCATGAGCGGCTCGCGCTCGTTTTCCACGCAATTGTCGAGCACTGCCTCTTTGAGGTACTGCTTCAGTTCGCCTACTTCGCGTGAAGGCTTCAAGCCAAACATCTTCATTATCTCGTTGCCGTCGATGCATGGTTGCAACAGGCGCTTATAGTCACGCTGCTTCAAGTCCTCTATCTTCTCACGCACGAGCACATAGTTCTCGCGGAAGTGCTGCTTGCGCACGCGGTTCTTGCTTGTAATATCGGCCTCGCAGAGTATCATCAGGTCATCGATATAATCACCGGCGTCATTTACCAATCGGCGTACCGCACTGTCAGTCACTTCGCTGTCGGCAATGGCTATCGGACGCATGTGCATATCAACGAGTAGCTGCACGTATTTCATCTTATGGTCTTGCGGTAACTTAAGACGGTTGAATATCTTCGGCACCATCTTCGCTCCGATATGGTCATGGGAATGGAAAGTCCAGCCCTGCTGATTGTCCCAGCGCTTACTGCGTGGCTTACCTATGTCATGAAGCAATGCCGCCCAGCGCAGGAACAGCCCTTCACTCACCCCTGCCACATTGTCGAGCACCTCCAGCGTATGGTAGAAGTTGTTCTTGTGAGCCTTGCCGTTGCGTTCTTCCACCATATCCATGGCAGCCAACTCTGGCAGGACAAGAGGCAGCAGTCCGCAACGTTGTAAATCCACGAAGCCCTTACTTGGATGCTTAGTCAGCAGTATCTTATTCAGTTCCTCATTGATGCGCTCGGCAGAGATTATCTTTATGCGCCCTGCATTACGCTCAAGGGCTGAGAATGTCTCGTCATCGATATAGAAATTCAGTCGCGTTGCGAAACGAACGCAGCGCAGCATACGCAGTGGATCGTCTGAAAATGTAATGTCAGGATCGAGCGGAGTACGTATGACTCCATCCCACAGGTCATCCAATCCTCCAAAGGGA
Source organism: uncultured Prevotellaceae bacterium (assembly GCA_946534585.1). GTDB lineage: Bacteria > Bacteroidota > Bacteroidia > Bacteroidales > Bacteroidaceae > Prevotella. The sequence continues at coordinate 14,098 of CAMNCV010000134.1, read as the reverse complement.
TCGACAAGTTCGCCGAAGCGATGCTTATTGAGACAGATAGCCATGGCATTGATAGTGAAGTCACGACGGTTCTGATCATCTTCAAGTGTACCGTCTTCCACTATGGGTTTGCGCGAGTCGCGCTGGTAACTCTCCTTGCGTGCGCCGACAAACTCCACTTCTATTCCCGCTTCGGATGCTTCCGTTTGTGTATCGTCATCAGTACATTCGTCTGAGGATTGCGACTTACGATGAGCACTGATTTTAACCTGTGCAGTACCAAAGTTCTTGAACACCGACAAATACGCACCACGCCCAAACTTCTTTTTTAGCAGTTTAGCGACCTCTATACCTGGGCTCTTAACACTCTTGTCAGGACTAACCACTACGCAGTCTATGTCGTCAGACGGACGCTCAAGGAATATATCCCTCACGTATCCCCCTACGACATAGCACTCCAAGCCAAGTTCATCGGCAGCGTCAGAGATTTTATGGAATATGTCTTGGTCGAGTATCTGAGCCAGTTCCTCGTCGGTGTATTCTTTCATCGTTTTCTCTTTGTCGTTTTCTTTACTGTGCCTCTACGTTTGACGGAAGTCTTGCGCCTAACTGTTGAACGCTTCTTTTTTACCGCAGAGGTAGTCTTCTTCTGCGTAATTTCCTGCTGTTGTCCTTTGTACAGATTAGTTTTCTGATTGTCTGAAGCAACGCCATTTGCTTCATGCTTAGCATCTTCCGTAGCATTATCCTTGGTTTCAGGCTTTTCCTTACGCTGCCATACGGGCGTCATACTATCGCCGTCGTCGTTCAACTCAAGCTCAAGTTCCGGCAGTTTATATTCTTTCGGCTTGTAAGGAATGGCAGTATCGTCATACAACGATACTTCAACAAGGGCGATACCAGCACTCAGCATACCAAGTCTGCGAGCCGCCTCATACGAAAGGTCAACAACTCGTCCGCGCACAAATGGTCCTCTGTCTATTACCCTTACCACAACCTCCTTACCATTGGCAGGGTTGCGCACAAGTAGTTTCGAGCCAAACGGGTAGGTACGATGAGCACAGACAAGCGAATCATTGTTTAGTCGTTCGCCACTACTCGTGCGATGTCCATCAATGCGACGCGAGTAATAAGAAGCCTTACCACGCTGTTGCGTGCTCTTCTGTCGCTTTGCCGACACATTCTGCCGAGCATTTCCCTTCTGCTGCAAAGAGTTTTTGTGAGCATCCTTGTTCTGAGACTTTGCCTCGCTCTCCTGCTTAGAATTTTCCTTTTGCTGTATCGGGGCAACCTTCTGCTGGGCGTTACCCCTTGACTGTGTAGTTTTTTTCGATTGACCATAGACTGCGGGCACTGTCAAAAGCAATAGTGACAATGCCACGGCAATACGTCCGGCCAGGAGTCGGAAAGTTTGCATTTCTTTAGGTGGGTTATGTTAATTAACAGTCGCAAAGGTAATATCTTTCACGCTATTTGGCAATAAATAAATCAACTTTTCGGGTTTGTGACATAATAAATAAAGAAAAATTTTGAGAAACAAAAGATTTTTTGTAACTTTGCACATCAATTTTAACAAACCGGTTTTTTTATAACACTCTTTTACGTAAAAAGCAATGGCAGAAGCAAAGAAGATTAAGACTGCTCTGGTGAGCGTCTTTCACAAGGACGGCCTTGACGAGTTACTCGCAAAGCTCAACGCTGAGGGCGTAAAATTCCTCTCAACAGGCGGCACACAAAAATTCATCGAATCTCTCGGTTATGACTGTGAGGCAGTAGAGAATGTTACGACTTACCCCTCAATACTCGGTGGGCGCGTAAAAACCCTGCATCCAAAGATTTTCGGTGGAATACTCGGACGTCGCGGACTGCAGGACGACCTTGACCAGATGGCTAAGTATGAGATACCTGAGATAGACCTCGTAATTGTTGACTTGTACCCATTTGAGCAGACGGTTGCAAGCGGTGCTTCTGAAGCTGATATCATAGAGAAGATTGACATAGGCGGTATTTCACTTATCCGCGCTGGAGCAAAGAACTTCAAGGATGTTGTGATTGTTCCTTCAAAGGCTGAGTACAGCGTATTGCTCGACATACTCAACAAGAAAGGTGCGCAGACCGACATTGAAGACCGTCGTATGTTCGCTACACGTGCATTTGGCGTTAGTTCACACTATGACACTGCCATACACGCATGGTTTGAGAAAACAAATAAGTAAAGTTGAAAAAACGCGATAATACTATTTTCAGTTAATCACTTAAATTTCTTTTAAAAACAAATGGGATTTTTCAACCTTACAAAGGAAATAGCGATGGATCTTGGCACTGCCAATACCGTCATTATATACGACGACAAGATTGTCGTTGACCAGCCTTCTTACGTTGCCATCAATCGCGACACCAACCAGATGGAGGCTGTAGGCGAGAAGGCCAAGGAAATGTATGAGAAGACTAACGAGCGCATCAAGTCTGTGCGTCCGTTGCGTGATGGCGTCATTGCCGACTTCTCTGCATGCGAGATGATGATGCGCGGACTTATCAAGATGGTACAGACCGGTCACCACCTGTTTTCTCCTTCGCTACGCATGGTCATCGGCGTCCCCTCTGGTTCTACTGAGGTAGAGCTGCGTGCAGTGCGCGACTCTGCGGAGCATGCTGACGGACGCGATGTTTACCTGATCTTCGAACCTATGGCTGCTGCCGTGGGTATTGGCATTGACGTAGAGGCCGCACAGGGCAACATGATTGTAGATATAGGCGGCGGTTCTACTGAAATCGCAGTAATCTCACTCGGTGGCATCGTCAGCAACAACTCAATTCGCGTTGCCGGTGACGAGATTACTGCCGACATACAGAACTATATGTCACAGCAGCATAACGTAAAGGTATCTGAACGCATGGCTGAGCGCATTAAGAAAAACGTAGGCTCTGCACTTACCGACCTCAGCGACGAGGCTCCAGAGGACTATATCGTGTGTGGTCCTAACCGTGTGTCTGCTCTGCCAATGCGGGTTCCTGTATGCTATCAGGAAATAGCAAAGTGCATTGACGGCACTATTCGCAAGATTGAAGATGCCGTGCTCTCAGCATTGGAGAACACTCCACCTGAACTCTATGCTGACATCGTAGAGAATGGTATATACCTCACTGGTGGCGGCGCGCTGCTTCGTGGTCTTGACAAGCGTCTGCAGACGAAGATAGGAATACCTATCCATATTGCTGATGACCCTCTCCACAGCGTAGTTAAGGGCACTGGCATAGCCTTGAAAAACATTGGCAGGTTCTCATTCCTTATGAGATAATACATTTTCTTATCACTGCGTAGGACTATATATACTGAACAAGGTTTCTTGTTGAGCTATATATACGGTTCCACTTTAAGTGAGATAATAAATAATGCGAAATCTCCTTGATTTTATAACAAAACATTACCATTGGCTCGTGTTCCTCATTCTTGAGGCCGCGGGCTTGGTAATGTTGTTTTCTTATAACAGCTATCAGGGAGCAGCATGGATTTCTTCAGCCAACACGGTTGCAGGACTTGTATATGAAGGAGAGTCTAACATTCGTTCTTTCCTAAATCTCAAACAAGAAAACGAAGACTTACAGTCGCGCAATCTTTACTTGATGCACCAAGTACAGACGCTACGTGAGGAGCTTGACCGACAAGGAATAGATACTGTCAATGTGCCAGGAATAAATGATCCTACGCCTTACAACATAATACCTGCCGAGGTAGTACAAAGCAGTATCGACAAACGTGACAACCTAATTACCATAAACAAAGGTGAAGCCGATGGCGTGCACAAGGATATGGGCGTAGTCTGCGGCACTGGTGTCGTTGGCATTGTTTATCTGACTGGCGAGCATCATTCTGTCGTCATTCCTATTTTGTCATCAAAGTCAAGCATAAGCAGTAAGATTGAGCGCACCAATTATTTTGGTTATCTCAAATGGGAAGGCGGATATAGCAATCTTGCCTACGTTGATGAGATACCACGCCACGCTCACTTCAAACTCTATGAGCGCGTGGTGACATCAGGATATTCCGCTATATTCCCACCTGGCATACCAGTAGGCAAGATAATACACGTATTCAATTCTCCTGACGGTTTATCTTACCGACTGCAAGTACAGTTATATACCGACTTTGGCAACCTGCGTCACGTCAGCGTAATCGACAACAAAGCAATGCACGAGCAATTACAACTTATACGTGCAGCACAGGATTCCCTTTCTACCAACAAAGGAAAAAGTGAATAAGGCACATACTGTAAGTTAACAGCTAATCGCTACAATCCATCTGTAAAGAGTCAACAAAACATAAACAACCACATAGTCACAACCTCTCTTATATAATACAGTGATATACTTCTTCCTAATAATAATATTTGCATTGGTGCAGGCACTATTGCTTGGACGCATCCACATCCTCGGTGTGGCTACGCCATTGCTCTATGTATATCTGGCATTATTGTTTCCAAGAGGTTATTCACGCTGGCTGCAAACACTACTGTGCTTTATAATGGGGCTTGTCGTTGACATCTTTGAAAACACTCCAGGACTTGCCACTACGACAATGACGCTCGTAGGTTTTATACAACCCTTGGTGCTGGAATTATTCCTAAAGAAAGAAGATGATGCGAATTTGCGTCCAGCCATCAATACGATGGGATGGATGAAATACTCCACGTATGCCTTCATACTCATAACGGTCTATTGTCTTGTATTCTTCTCTCTGGAAGCCTTCACCGCCGCATGGTGGCAGGAATGGATAATAGCAGTAGGCGGAAGTCTGGCACTCACACTGGTCATCATACTAATCATTGACAGCGCAAGGAGGTAGAGAGCGTATGACACGTGATTATACAGAGAGAAAATACATCATCGGAGGTGCAGCTATCATTATTGTCATCGTCTATATGCTGCGACTGCTTATGCTACAAATCATGAGCGATGACTATCGCATACTCGCTGACTCCAATGCCTTTCTAAAACAAACAGAATATCCAGCACGCGGTGCCATCTTCGACCGTAACGGAAAACTCTTAGTATTCAACCAACCTTCATACGATGTAATGGTCGTGATGAACGAGGCTCGCGAACATCTTGACACCCTTGAACTATGCGAGGCTCTCGGCATAACACGCGAATACTTTGAGAAACGCATGGCCGACATTAAGGACAGGAATAAGAACCCCGGATATTCACGCTATACCCAACAAGTATTCATAACACAACTTGACGAACAAGATTTCGCTGTGTTCCGCGAAAAGCTATTCCGCTTTCCGGGTTTCTATATTCAGAAACGTACTCTTCGTCAATACCAATATCCCTATGCTGCACACGTACTCGGTGATGTGGCAGAAGTTTCTCAGGGGGATATTGAAGAAGACAAGTACTACGTAAAAGGCGACTACATAGGCAAACTGGGTGTAGAACGCTCCTACGAGAAATTTCTGCGAGGCGAAAAGGGCATCCAGATACTGTTGCGAGACACACACGGGCGCATTAAGGGGCACTATCAAAACGGGAAGTTTGACCGTCGCCCCGTACCTGGCAAAAACCTCACACTATCTATAGATGTTGACTTACAGGCTTTGGGTGAGCGAATGATGCAAGGAAAGATAGGTGCCATTGTAGCCTTAGAACCTAAGACAGGTGAGGTACTATGCATGGTTTCATCACCGACATACGACCCACGTTTACTCACAGGTCGCAAGCGTGGCAAGAACCATCTTGCACTGCAACGCAACGTATGGAAGCCTCTGCTCAACCGCAGTATCATGGGTCAGTATCCTCCTGGCTCTACTTTCAAGACATCACAGGCACTGACTTTCCTTACAGAAGGAATCATAACACCTGAGACATCATATCCTTGTGCCCACGGTTTCTCATTCAAAGGACTGCATGTAGGCTGCCACGGACACGCAGCACCGCTACCTGTAGTTCCTGCCTTATCCACATCATGCAACGGTTTCTTCTGTTGGGGATTGTACTATATGATTGGTAACAGGAAGAAGTACGGCAAGCCTGTCAATGCCATGAACGTTTGGCGCGACTATATGGTATCAATGGGGTTCGGTTACAAAACAGGCATTGACCTGCCTGGCGAAAAGCGTGGTCTGATACCTAACGGAGAATACTATAACCATGCCTACAAAGGCTCATGGAATGGCCTTACTATTATCTCTATATCCATTGGTCAGGGCGAGGTTAACCTCACCCCTTTGCAGATAGCCAACCTCGGTGCGACGATAGCTAATCGTGGTTATTGGATTACTCCTCACGTAGTAAAGCACATACAGGGAGCTAAACTTGATACCACTTATACGCAGAAACATTACACGAAGGCTTCACGTGCTGCCTACGACGTCGTAGTGAAAGGTATGCGTGCATCTGCTACAGGTGGCACTTGCCATGCGTTGAGCCGCTATCCTTACGTAGCCTGTGGAAAGACTGGTACTGCCCAGAACCGTGGTCGTGACCACTCCGTATTCATGGGCTTTGCGCCTATGGACGACCCGAAGATAGCCATTGCGGTATATGTAGAGAACGGTGGCTTCGGCGCAGACCTCGGTGTTCCTATTGGAGCGGTTATGATGGAACAGTATCTTACAGGCAAATTGTCAGCAGCATCGCAGGCCTGGGCAAGTGCCTTGCAAAGTCGTCACATAGCCTATGGTGATGCGGACAGATAACTATACGAAATTCACATTGTATCGCCAAAGAAACATATAATTACCATAAATGGTCATTACCGTTCACACTTCTATACAATACAGACTTGCAGTATAACAATAATGCGGAAAAATGGATGGCCGAGCCTACAAAGACGAAACAAAAGGTAGCGGGACATTTCCCTGAGCATGAACACGATGACAAAAGCTATATTCTTAGACATTGACGGTACACTGGTATCGTTCAAAACACACAAAATACCGCAGTCAACCCTTGACGCCATACGTGAGGTAAGGCAAAAAGGTATAAAGGTTTTCATAGCTACGGGCAGACCTCTTCCGTTCATCAACAATCTTGACGGACTGGAGTATGACGGCATCATGTCGGTCACGGGAGCCTACTGCACCACGTCTGACGGGGTGGAGATATACAGCAATCCCGTACCGAAGGACGACATACGCCGCATTATAGCCGACAGCGAGGCGCATCCGATGCCAATAGCCTTTGCGTGTAATGACAAGGCTGTGGTATGTAACGTAGATGCAAATATGCCTGCGCTGCAAGAAATATTCAAGTTACTTGATATAAAACTTCCTCCTGTGTCTGACATTCGCGATGCACTTGACCTTGACGTCATGCAGATCATTGCATTCTTCAACAAAGAGCAGGAGCCGCGCATCATGCAGGACGTGCTGAAAGGCTGTGATGCAAACCGTTGGCATCCGCTCTTTGCCGACTGCATAGCCAAGGGCACGAGCAAGGCTACCGGCATAGACAAGATATGCGGATACTACGGCATAGACCTTTCTGAGACGATGGCCTTCGGTGATGGTGGCAACGACATCGCCATGCTTGAGCATGCTGCCATAGGCGTAGCCATGGGCAATGCCTCTGACGAGGTAAAGAAACACGCCGACATCGTAACCGATACGGTTGACAATGACGGCGTGGCTAAGATTCTTAGAAGTGTATGTCTATAGGCATATATGCCTTTATGCAGAAGTTTCGTCCCATGGCGTGATAGCCATGCCCGTCAGGGGTATCGACATACTTCAGGCGGCTGAGGTGACTTTGGTAAACCTTGTTGAACAGGTTCTGACAACATACAGACAGTTCTATGCAGTTATGTCCGAACAAGTGCAGGTCCATTCCTGCCGACAGATTGAACAGGGCATAGTCAGGTGTAGCCGTTTCCGTATCATCAACTGCATAATAATGATTTTGTCTGAGGTTGTATTCCATGTTGGCGCAGATGAAAGACCTGCGACACAGTCCGCCTGCAAAATCCTTGAAGTTATATCTGATGTCACAGTTCCATCGTGCAGGTGGCATCATTGGCAGCCAACGGTCATCGTCGTTGCTGTTGTGAAGTTTTCTTCCGCTTACGAAACAGAATGAGTTCTGGATGTGAAGTGCCTGCGTAGGATGCACGTCAACTGACAGTTCGCCGCCTGCCAGCGAGGCATCTCCTTGTACGTACTGGTATGTGTCGTATCCGTCGGTCACCACGTCGGCGAGGCGTGTAAGGAAGATGTAGTTGTCTATGCGGTTATAGAACAGCGAAGCCTGTATGCTGAATATGTGTGAAGTGTAGTCAAAGCCGAGGTCGGTCTGCCAACTATGTTCAGGGTTCAGTGACGTGTTGCCTATCTCATACTGCACGCTTCCCTCATGCACGCCGTCAGAATACATCTCGCTAACGGTCGGTGCGCGGAATCCTCGTGCCGTGTTCAGACGTATGTTCATGCGTTCGTTTATGTTATATACGGCGCCTATGCTTCCCGTCACTGCCGATAGGCTCTTGCCAGCCAGTCGTGTTCCCTCGCGGTCAAGTTCTGACAAGTTTCGGTTGTCAAACCTTATGCCACCAGACAGATGCCATTTGTTCAGCTGCTGGGTGGCTGTAAGGAACGTTCCGAAGTCGAAAAGCTTATAGTCAGGAATAAGAGTCTCCTCTCCTTCGTTTACATTCTGCTGCCACATGCCGCCGATGCCGTAACTCATGCGCATGCCTTCCCACAGCGGTGCGAAGTCATATTTCACGTCATAGTTTACGGTATGCAGCTTCATTGCCAGCGCCACCTCGTCCTCTTCATATTCCCTGCGGAAGTTACGCTGGTAGCCGATGATGGTCTTCAGTTTTCCCTTGCCGATGTTCCACATGCTGTTGTTTACCACCTTAGTATGTATCACGCGCTGGTAGGCATCTTCTTCTCCAACGATACCCGGCTTGAAATTCACGTTTGACAGACGCATCATGCTGTGTCCCCACTTGCCTTCTATTCCGAGCATGCCCTGCAGGCTGTGTTCGTCAAACCATGAGTTGCCCACTTTCCCGTCATGTCTGTTTTCATAATCCTGTGCCGACTTGCCCGTATAGTGCCAGTTCCACAGCAGGTTTGTTGCCTTTCCTGCCGCTGCGTTGCCGGCGAAGCCCAGCAGGTATTTTCCCAGGTTGGTGTTCGACTGGTATTCTCCGCCGGTCTTTACCTGCATGGTGTTCTCCGGCAGACTATGTTCCGGGTGCAGTATCATTACACCGGCAATGGCGTCGCTGCCATACATCAGTGAGGCAGGGCCTTTCAGTATCTCTACAGAGTGAACGCCCTCGCCGTCAACCTCCAGTCCGTGTTCGTCGCCCCACTGCTGGCCTTCCTGCCTGATGCCTTGCTCTACCATTACCACTCGGTTAAATCCCAAGCCTCTTATCACAGGTTTTGCAATGCCCGTTCCGGTACTTATCTGTGCCAGTCCGGGTGTGCGGCTTATTACATCAACTATGTTCGTGCCACTCATGTCGCGCAGTTGCTTTGGTGCTATCACCGTAAAAGGCGATGAGGCATCCTTGATGCGCTGAGTGCCGGTAAGTCCCTGCACCGTTATCTCGCTCAGTATGGCTTCTTTCTGTGGGTTTATGCTGTCGTCCACGCATGCGCTGTGGTCGTGGTTGTTAATGCCTGAATTATCGGGGGTGGTGTCATTAATCGTTGCCGCACGGCAAATGACTGCGCACGCTATCAGCGCCGCAGCAGTAATTTTTCTTGTCATATAAAAGTATTTGTTGCTTGTTTGATTTCAGTTGCGGTGGGAACGGACAGGACCCACCTTATGCTTTTCAAATGATGTGGAAAGCATTGACGTGGAAAGCGCAGCCTTCCATCAGAAATCAAACAAACGGAGGCGCCCTGAGACTGATGAAGCCTCGGCAGGCAAGGCACAGGCTGCATTGCTGACGGGCGTAGGTTGTCTTTGCAGTATGACAGTAGAATAGCACTGCTGCAATGGCAGCAGCGTAGAAAGTGATGCTGAGGTATTGACACAGTACACAGTGATGAATGGCGTTGCCCCCCTGCGTGATGTGTCCGTCACAATGATGATGCACACACTCAGCACATTCCTCATCAGCCATCAGACTTCCGTGGTGAACGTGAAGTGACGACAAAATGAGCATTGGCACGAACACCGCCAACAGAACCCATGCGGAGATATGTCGTTTTATGTGTAGCATTATGAGGTGCAAAATTACTGTCATTTTTCAGAACGAACAAAATAATTAACAAATATTCACAATAAAGCCCTATTGGTTAACTTTTTTACGTCTTTAAGTTGCTACTCAGGTATTAACATTTTCGGAATAGTGAATGCGTTTGCGGAAACGGCTGTATTCTCGTCCCCTGATGCAAGTGTGGAGGCCGTTAATGCTGTTACTGACGGTAATCAGACTTCAGAGGGTGTATTCGTAGTAAACGGCAAGGTAGTGATTGTGAAGGACGGCAAACAATATACTGCTGCCGGTGCTCGCATCAAGTAAGCACTTGCTCAGTGGTCAAACAGTATTTATTCTCCCTTGTTATTCAAGTGCTCCATTCCCTTTTTTCAGTAGATACTGCATTCCCACTTTTACTTGTTCTCTTCATCGTCTTGTGGATACAATTCAGGGTCTGGGCGGTTGCCTAAAAATTCTTCATCGTATTCGTCTCCAGGGACTTGGTCGTCGAAGTTAGTCACTTCATAACCATCTATTTCGCCCATTTCGTATGCTTCTTCCTCTTTCTCTTCCTCTTCCTCATCATTATCATTATCTTCATGCTCACTCGTGTTGCCCTTATCATATCTCAGGAGGGTGGTTCTCTTGGGGTCGTCCGTATTTTTGTCAGCAACAGAGTCTGTGGTTGATGTCACCGACAGACTTTCGTCTTTTTTGTTTGTAGTGACGATGTCCTTGCTCTTCTCATTCTGTATAAAACTATATAGGCCAACGCATATATAGACAATCCACATGCTCCATAATATGTATTTTATAAGTTTCTTCTTGCTCATGCTTTTAATGAAACGACAAAATAAATTATGAAATATGGAAAATGTCATGTGAACTGTATGTGGTGCGCCACTACACCTACCATACCGGCACGCTCAACGATACCTTAGCCTGATACACGATATTGCCGTAGTCCTCTGGGTACTCCGTACCTACGTTGCAAGTAGCTCACTTGACTGATAGATAGCGGTTATCTTATTTTTATTTATTTTCCATCTTCCCTGCCATACAACTCCTTCAGTTTCCTGCCCAAGGCCTTGCCACGCAGGTTTACGGCAATTATCTTTCCTTCGCCGTCCAGCAAAAGGTTAAAGGGTATGCTGTGCACATCGTATGCCAATGCCGCAGCACTGTCCCATTTATAAAAATCGCAAAGAGTAACCCACGGCAAATTATATTTGATAGCGGCAGACAACAGTTTTTTCTTATCCTCATCCAGAGATATGCCCACTACGTTGAATCCTCTGGAGTGATACTGCTCATAGGCTGACTTGATATATGGAATCTCCAAAATGCTCGAACTGCACCACGAAGCCCAGTAGTCCATAAGAACGTAGTTGCCCTTCCCTATATACTCGCTCATTTTGTGCTTCGCACCAGTAAGGTCTTTTAGCGTGAATTCCTTGAACGGTTTGCCCAGCAGTGCATTCTCAAGATCTATCCTTGCTGTTATCCTGTCCACGTGCTTTCTTGCAGTGCTGTGAGTGTAGCGGCCAGCACCTTTCATCAGGTCTTTCACAGTTTCATGTCCCAGTATATGGTAGTAACGGTATATCCAGTAAACGGGTGCCATGTTGTTCTTGTTGGCCTCTATTCTTTCAAGCAGGTAGCTACGCGCCTCGCTATCCTTCTTGTCGTGATGCAACTCATATGCTTTGTGTGACACATAGTAGAGCTCCTCGTTAATTGGGGAACCTGATATTTTGTCGTTCACCATATCGAGGCTCAGCTCTTCTCCATCTATGATGATGAGGTTACTCTTCTTTCCGTGTTCGTCTATCAACTCAAGGTATGTGCCAGCATATCCACTGCCAGTATAGGTAAATGCACCGTCCTTTACAGTGACGGTTTCCAATAGCTCGTGCAGGGCAAAGTCATACACCACCACCTTATGCGAACTTGACAGCGTCTTGCCGCTGATGGTGAAATTCTGTTTTCCAGCAGCCTGTGCTATAAGCACGAAAAACATGGTTAAGGTGAAATATACCAATCGCTTCATACTTTGTCTTTCTGTTAGCATAAATCTTATCATTCCGCTTCTTTTCATTTTCTCGCTGCAAAGTTACGAATTGTTTTTCATTCGTGCAAATTTACTTCCCGTTTATAGATGCCTGAACGTTGTCCTTTTTCCTCTGAAACTGCCAAATTGAAAGAATAATCATGCCATAATTTGCATGTTCCATAAAAAATGTATAATTTTGCAGAAAATCAGAATATGCTTTGTATCATAGCAGAAATCCTAATTCTTAATTCACAAAGTAACATGAGAACGATACTAATGAAAACTTTTTGCCTTGCTGCACTCGTGCTATGCACCGTGACTGCCTTGGCAGAAGGAAACTATTTCAACAACAGCACTATTGATGCGCAATGGCGCAAGCGCGAGATAAAAATCAAAGGTGGCAGCAAGGCACCGAGCATCATGACATTGCTAAAGGCTTTCCATGGTGCCCTGCCCACATGGAGCGTGGAACAGGTTATCAAGCACGGCACACAGACACCCGACGGTGAAGCATATCAGGATGCAGACGACTGGAGCGTATTGGTTGATCGTAAACAAGGATATGCTCACCTTACATCCGAAACTGACATCAATCAGATGGAGGCATGCGTATGGCGCAAGAAAGACGGACACCGTTTTTTTGCCGTAAGCTTGTATGAGCAACACGTCATGCCACAGAATATATTGTGCTGGTATGACTATGACCCCGACACAGAGACCCTGACACCAGCGGAAAGTCCGGTTGATGCTTTCCTTGACGTGCAGACAGAAGAATACCGTAAACGCGCCATCGCTGGAGGCATGCTGAGTTGGTCGTTCCCCATGAAAGGCACCGATTTCCTGCTCTATGAACACATTAGCTCGCTACCCACCATAACCCACGTACACAAATGGAACGGGATGATGCTATTACGCTCACAGATAAATATTGAGGATTTTACCTTCAAGTGGTTTGGCAACAGCATGCCGGCAAAGGCATCAGAACAAGGTTTCAACAGCTACACTATATTTAACATCACTGACGGGGAAAATCCTACGCTGGTGCTGAGGAAAACAGATGAAGGAACCTATGGCTATGGCAACAGATATTGCATCTTCTCTTCTTTTAAGGGTGATTATTCTGTAGTGGCTGTCAACAACAACATGTATGACATCGAAGCGATGTATCATCCAAAACAAGTGACAGGAAAACCGTGGAAACAGACGGATGCCGTGACAGTAACACACGATGCTCTGGGAAACAAGATATACTCAGTAGTGACCGACGGACTTGTTAGTTATTACGTCATGCAGCCAGCCGACGATAATACCGGTCAGCTACGTCGCGTTATAGGCTACGGGGCAAACGAAGAAACAAAAGACATTACAACAGCCGAGCCTGCCTCGCCAATAACTATCGACACACGTTGGTTCCCATGCACAATAACAGACAGCACGGAAGAGTAGTTCTTCCGTGCTGTCTGCATATATTATGTATAAGTAGGTTCTTTATCTTACTCTATGTTCATGATTATTTCATGAACTCCTTTATCTCCTTGTCTGACGGAGAATTGAGCAAACGCCCCTTTTGCCAGTTCAGTTCTGGATATGCAGCGCGGAAGTTCTTCTCTGCGCCGGTGATGTCGCTGCCGCCTGACGTGGCGAAGAATATCACCGTCTTGCCCTTAAGGTCATGGCTCTCAATAAAGGTGTTGATGATTGTAGGTGCGGTGTTCCACCATATAGGGAAACCGATATATACTACGTCGTACTGCGAGATGTTGCCGCACTTCTGTTTCAGGGCAGGACGCGAACTCTTGTCTTTCATCTCTACCGATGAACGGCTCTGTTTGTTGCGCCAGTCCAGGTCAGCGTCGGTATATTTCTGTGCAGGCTCTATCTCAAACAAGTCTGCGCCGCCG
>CAMNCV010000133.1 GCA_946534585.1 uncultured Prevotellaceae bacterium | reverse complement strand
GAGCCTCTTGTCGGATTCGAACCAACGACCCCGAGATTACAAATCACGTGCTCTGGCCAACTGAGCTAAAGAGGCGGGTGGGCAAGCTGCTTACATCGCACCGCTACAACCAAGTACCTTTGCTACGTTCCCGTCCTGGAGGGTTCCGAGGGAGCTGGTCGTGCAAGACTTGCCCGTGTCAAACTGATTTGCCTACGTTTTCAGTAAGCGGGTGCAAAGTTACATAAAATATCCGAATAAATAAGCAAAAAGACATTAAAAACATCCTTGTTTTAAGGTTTATTAAGATAATTGCGGTTGTAAATTGTCGAAATACGAAATAAAATGAGTAACTTTGTAGCATGATTTCACCAGCAGAATACATACAATTAAAAGCCTTTGCGCGTCAGGACGGTTTTTTCGTCGGACTGCTATGGGTGTTTACCTTTGCCTGCTTTGTTGCCAGTATGCGCTCGCCTGGATTGCAAGTTGGTTTCATATCGGGCATGATGGTGTCGCCTTTCATTATCTATTTTCGCCTGAGACACTACCGCGATAAGGTGGTGGGGCATACGCTTTCGTTCAAGAGGGCTTTTGCTTATCTCTTCTATGTCATCGCCGATGCCTCGATAGTGTTGGCGGCAGCTACGTTCGTTTATTTCTGTTTTATAGACAATGGGCAGTTTATGTCGTATCTGAACCAGAGTATCACGCAGCCAGAAGTAAGGCAGTCGATAGCTCAGGCAGGCATGAGTATAGATGAAGTGAGTCGGCAACTGCAGGTGTTCTCGCAGACAAGGCCCATTGATATAGCCTTTGGCATATTTTTTAACACGTTGCTCTTCGGACTGCTGCTGGCACTGTTGCTTAGTCTGCTGTGCCGACGTGCAGCCACTGCAAAACAATAATAACCACGCAAGAGATGGATATATCAGTAGTAATACCACTATACAACGAGGAAGAGTCGATTCGTGAACTGTATGACTGGATTACACGCGTCATGAAGGAAAACGGCTTTTCCTACGAAATCATATTCGTAAATGACGGCTCTACCGACCACTCGTGGGATGTGATTGAAGGTCTTGCCACACAGGATACGTGCGTACACGGCATCAAGTTCCGCCGCAACTATGGAAAGTCACCGGCTCTGTACTGCGGATTCGAACAGGTAAGGGGCGATGTGGTCATTACCATGGATGCCGATTTGCAGGATTCTCCCGACGAGATACCCGAGTTGTACCGTATGATAAAGGAAGATGGCTACGACCTTGTGAGCGGCTATAAGCAGAATCGCAAGCAGGGCGACCCGCTGTCGAAGACCATTCCTACGAAACTCTTTAATGCCACTGCGCGCAAGGTGAGCGGCATACATAACCTGCATGACTTCAACTGCGGACTGAAAGCCTACCGCTATGACGTAGTGAAGAATATCGAAGTATATGGCGAGATGCACCGCTATATGCCCTATCTGGCAAAGAATGCCGGTTTTGACAAGATAGGTGAGAAACCCGTTCATCATCAGGCACGCAAGTTCGGAAAGTCAAAATTCATGGGGTGGAACCGCTTCGTCAATGGTTATCTCGACCTCATCACGCTGTGGTTCCTGTCAACCTTCGGTCGTAAGCCTATGCACGTGTTCGGCTTTCTGGGTACATTGATGTTCTTCGTAGGTTTTGTTGCAGCTAGCATAATTGGCGTTGACAAACTGTGGGCGCTGGCTCACGGCATACCGCAGCGTCTCGTTACTGACTCGCCTTACTTCTATATCTCGCTGACGATGATGATAATCGGTACGCAATTATTTCTCACGGGCTTCGTGGCCGACCTCGTAAGTCGCTCTTCGCAGGGCAGAAACGAATATCAGATAGAGAAGACGGTGTAGGCAGACGCATGGTGCGTAATCCGTAATGTATAATTAGAAATTGTATGTTGTTTGACTTTTTCTTTCGTAACAGGATAATAAAGCGTTTTTTGCTGTGTGCAGTAGTAGCCTTGTCGCTTGCTGCCTGCTCGTCGGTAGATTGCAGCCTCAATGGCACTGTGTTGTGTCATTATGCCCTGCAGACAGCTGATGGCGAGGCGGCTACGCTCGTTTATCCGCTCAGCGTGACGTTTAATCGCAGGACAGAGTTTGGCGATACAGTGTATATAGATCGCTTGAAGAATGCTTCAATGATAGATTTGCCGATGAGCTATGACAGTGATATCGACGATATTACGCTTACGCTATACATTGACAGTACGCATACCGTGAGCGATGAGATACACGTAACCAAGACCAACGAGCCGTATTTTGAATCCGTGGACTGTGCTCCGCGCTATAATCACGTGTTGCAGGAGGTTACGCATACTACCAATTTCATAAAAGAAGTAATAATAAGCAATCCTGAGGTAAAGAATAATGTCACAGACACGAACATACTTATTCGCATTGCTGACGCTGATTAGTCTGTTGATGCCAGCAGTGGCTAATGCTGAAAGCCGTAAGGAAGATGCACTGGAGAGCGACAGTATTCAGCTCTTTCGTGGCGTGTCGGTGTCTTATGACCTTGCCGGCACGGTGATGCGTATGGTGGGCGACTACGGACAGTATGAGGGCGCGCTGCGCTTTAACCTGCGTGACAGGTACTTCCCTACCATAGAACTGGGTTTGGGTGATGCCAAACACGAAGTGGATGCCGTAACGGGCATAGAAGCAAAGGTGCTTGCTCCCTATGGAAGGATAGGCTGCGACTTCAACGTTTCAAAAAACAAACACGACATATACCGCGTAATGGTGGGCGCACGTTATGCGCTTACGTCGTTCAAGACAGAGGCGTATGGCAATGTGTCTGTGCCTGCTTGGAGAGGAACAGTAGATTACTCCGTTGAGACAGATAAGTGTTTCTATCACTGGGCGGAGTTCCTTTTCTCCGTGGATGCACAGATATGGGGTCCGGTGAGGCTCGGATGGAGCGTGAGATACCGTGCAAAACTCGGTAGTAGCGATATGGGCAACAACAGCCTTTGGTATGTGCCGGGATATGGAAAAGACGGATATAAATTAGGAGGCACGTTCAACGTGATTGTGGAATTAGGACGTAAAAACAAGAAAATATGAAGAGAAACAAACTGATACTTTTTCTGCTGCCACTCGTGGTCGTAGCAGCAATCGTAGTACTCGCTTTCGGCAGACGCTCGCAGGTGCTGCAATATCAGAAGGACAGCGGCTTCATCTTTGGGACGACATACAACGTGACCTATCAGAGTAACGAAAATCTGAAGGCTGAGATAGAGCAGGCACTGAAGGAGGTTGACTTCGCCTTGTCGCCTTTTAACAAACAGTCGATAATCACTGCGATAAACCAAAATCGTGATACTACTATCAATAGCCTGTTCCTTGATGTGTTCAAGACCGCAGGAAAGGTATTCGCTGATACTGAAGGAGCATTCGATATCACTGTGGCTCCGCTCGTTAATGCTTGGGGATTTGGCTTCAAGAACGGTACGATGCCTGATGACAGACAGATTGACAGCATAAAGGCTTTCGTGGGTTTCAATATGGTAAAGGTTGACGAAAAACTCATGAAGATAACGAAGGCAGACCCTCGGCTGATGCTTGACTGCGGTGCTGTAGCTAAAGGCTATGGCGTTGACCGCGTGGCGGCAATGCTGCGCTCTAAGGGTATCAGCAATTTCCTCGTGGAAATAGGTGGTGAGGTGGTTGCTGAAGGGGTGAACCCCGAAAAGCAGAAGTGGCGTATAGGAATTCTGCAGCCTAACGATGATTCTCTGTCTGTCAACGAAGAATTGCAAGCTATCGTGTCACTCAACAACGTGGCAATGGCTACTTCGGGCAACTATCGCAACTTCTATTATAAGGACGGACGTAAGTATGCCCATACAATCGACCCTGCTACTGGACGACCTGTGCAGCATAATATTCTTTCGGCTACGGTGCTCGCTCCTACTTGCGCAATGGCCGATGCCTATGCTACGGCTTTTATGGTAATGGGACTTGACAAAGCTAAAGAAGTACTCAGCCGACATGACGAAATGAAAGCATACTTAATATGCACTAATAACAAGGGCGGTTACTACGTATGGCACTCCCCTGAGATGTCTGACGATATAGCAGAATAGGTCTATGACACCAACGACTGATGATTTGGCGCGGCTGCCGATGTTTATCGGGTTGAGCGAGGACGATTTGAAAAACGCATTGCTCCTGGCCAGAATGACGCTACAGCGCATTAAGAAAGGTAGCGTGATAGTGGAGGAGTACTCTCTGTGTGCCGCGCCTGTGTTTGTCTTAAATGGAAAGGTTGAGGTAGATACATATTCTGACAGTCGCTCATATCATGTGGTTGAACGTCTGGAGGCTCCATTCATGATTGAGCCTGACAGGCTATATGGACTATCTACACACTATCGTTCCACGTACTATGCCGCTACAGCGTGTGATACCCTGTCTATGCCGAAAGAGGATTTCATGCTGCTGATTACTAAGTATGACATTGTAAGGTTCAACTTCTTTAATGCCATTTGCCGTAAGGCACAGCAAGCGGATAACTTGCTATGGTTGGGAAATAAGGGTTCTCTGAAAGAGGGAATGATAAATTTCTTCAGACGCCACTGCATAACACCAACAGGATATAAGACCTTTTATATAAAGATGGTGCAGATGGCAGATGAACTTAATGTTAAGCGACTTTATGTCTCTCAAGCCCTCAATGACTTGGATAAGGATGAGAAAATCATACTGAAGCGCGGTATTATAGAGATACCAGAGCTGCGTCTGCTTTCTGCATTAAGCAACAGGAGTATGGAAGACATAAAGGAAGAAACAATAACGCAACACGATGACAAATAATAACAATAAAAGATACATTTAAAAATGACAAATCCTTTCTTCGAGAAATACAACACCCTGCATGATACTGTGCCGTTTGATAAGATAAAACTGGAGCATTTCGAACCGGCATTTATTGAAGGTATTCGTCGTGAGGACGAGCAGATTGACAGAATAATCAATAACCCTGAGCCGCCTACGTTTGAGAATACCATAATCAATGAGGATATGGATGAGGAGTATTACTCGCTGCTCGGCAATGTGTCAACGGTATTTTTCAATCTGATGTCGGCAGAGACAAATGATGAATTGGAAGCTCTGGCGCAGAAGATACAACCGATGCTTACAAAGCACAGTAACGATGTGTCGCTCAATAGAAAGTTGTTTGAACGCATAAAAGCAGTTTATGATAATCACCGCGAACTGACTCCGGAAGAGGAAATGCTCCTCAACAAGACCTATGACGGTTTCGTGCGCTCTGGCGCTTTGCTTGATGAACAGGGAAAGGAGAAACTGCGTGCCCTGACAGAGGAAGGTAGTCTGCTGGCTTTACAGTTCTCGCAGAATCTGCTTAAGGAAAACAAAGCCTTCATTCTGCATATTACTGATGAGAAAGACCTTGCAGGTTTGCCAGAAACCCAACGCACGGCTGCTGCGCAGGCGGCAAAAGAACGTGAGATGGAAGGATGGGTATTTACACTCGATGCACCGTCATACGGACCGTTTATGCAGTATGCTGAAAATCGCGATTTGCGCAGAAAACTTTATATGGCGCGCAATACTGAGTGTACGCATGATAATGATTCAAATAACCTTGAGATATGCAAACGACTTGTTAATATACGTCGTGAAACCGCACAACTGCTCGGTTACGAGACCTTCGCTGACTATGTGTTGAAGAAACGTATGGCTACGAATGTTGCCAACGTATATGATTTGCTACATAAGCTTATTGATGCCTATAAGCCAACGGCTATTAAAGAGCGTGAAGAGTTGAAAGATAAGGCTAAGCGTATGGAGGGAGAGAACTTCGAACTCGAACCGTGGGACTCCGCCTACTATTCGCATAAGCTGCAACTTGAAAAATATAACGTTGACTCCGAGATGCTGCGTCCATATCTTGAACTGTCGAAGGTTATCGGTGGTGTGTTTGGATTGGCTAATAAACTCTACGGTATCACATTCAAGGAGAATAAGGAAATTCCAGTATATCACCCTGATGTAAAAGCCTATGAGGTGTTTGACCGTGATGGTTCGTTCCTTGCTGTGTTCTATGCTGATTTCCATCCGCGCAAAGGAAAGCAGGGAGGCGCATGGATGACGTCGTATCAGGAACAGTTTATAAATAAGAAAGGTGAAAACGTACGTCCACATGTCAGCGTAGTAATGAACCTAACGAAGCCCACAGAGGATAAACCTGCACTGCTTACGCTGGGTGAGGTGGAGACGTTCCTGCATGAGTTTGGACATTCACTGCATGGAATGTTTGCCAATACCCGCTTTGAATCTCTGTCGGGAACAAACGTATGGTGGGATTTTGTTGAGTTGCCTTCTCAGTTTATGGAGAACTATTCGCTTGAGAAAGACTTCCTGCATACCTTCGCTTTCCATTATCTAACGGGTGAGCCTATGCCTGATGAACTTATCGACAGACTTGTTGCTGGTCGTAACTATAATGTGGCATCGGCTTGTTTGCGACAGGTGAGCCTGGGATTGCTTGATATGGCTTACTATACAAAAAAGGAAGAGTTTACCGATGATATCATTCCTTTTGAAAAGGAAGCATGGAAAGAGGCTGTAATAGGTAAGCAACTGCCTGATACTTGCATGACGGTGCAGTTCTCTCACATAATGGCTGGCGGGTATTCTGCAGGCTACTATAGTTACAAATGGGCTGAGGTACTGGATGCTGATGCCTTTGCTGTATTCAAGAAAGAGGGTATATTCAACAGCGATACCGCACAGCGCTTCCGTGACTGCATACTTTCCAAGGGCGGTACGGAGCATCCTATGACATTGTATAAAAGGTTTAAAGGCAGTGAGCCGACTATCGACGCTCTGCTCGAACGTAATGGTATAAAGAAATGAATGATAAACAAAGGTCATTAGATATGAAGTACCTGCGCATGGCGAAGATATGGGCAGAGAATAGCTATTGTAAGCGTCGTCAGGTAGGAGCATTGGTTGTAAAGGACCACATGATAATCAGCGACGGATATAATGGAACGCCAAGCGGTTTCGATAATATCTGTGAAGAAAATAATGTGTCGTTTCCTTATGTGCTTCATGCTGAGGCCAATGCAATAACCAAACTGGCACGAAGCAATAATAACAGTGATGGAGCTACACTATATGTCACGGCTTCTCCCTGCATAGAATGTGCTAAACTCATCATTCAGTCAGGCATTAAGCGCGTGGTGTATGGTGAAGCATATCGTCTTGATGACGGACTGAAACTGCTAAGTCGTGCGGGAATCGAGGCAACGTTATTGGAATTGAAAGACTGAAGAACTGCAAAACATGAATACTGATAACAAAAAATCAGTACAATATATTTTATAAATTCCTTAATCATAAATTAAAAGCAGTGAATAATAAATCAAGATACATGCCGTTGATAATGGCGTTGTGCGTAGTTGTGGGCATCCTGATTGGCACTTTCTATGCCAATCACTTCTCAGGCAACCGCCTGAACATTATCAACTCTGGTTCCAATCGATTGAACAACCTGCTCCATATCATTGATGATCAGTATGTGGACACTGTAAATATCAATAGTCTTGTGGAGAAAGCTATACCGCAGATACTCTCGGAACTCGACCCTCATTCAGTATATATATCAGCAAAGGACGCACAGACTGCCAGTGATGACCTTAAAGGCTCGTTCTTTGGCATTGGCATAGAATTTACTATACGTGAGGATACGATTCACGTACAGAGCGTGATTGACGGCGGACCAGCACAGAAGGCTGGTCTTATAGCTGGCGATAAGATTGTCAGTGTAGATGGAAAAGCCTTTGTTGGCAAGGATGTAACCAATGAGGAGGCAGTGCGTAAACTGAAAGGACCTGACAAGTCTAAGGTCAAAGTGGGGGTGTTGCGCTATGGTTCTGTGAAGCCGCAGGAGTTTGAAATAACCCGTGGCGAGGTTAAGACAAAGAGCGTAACAGCTTCATATATGATAGATGATAAGACTGGTTACATTCGCGTTAAGAACTTCGGAGAGAATACTTACGCCGAGATGCTGGTAGGACTGGCAGAACTGTCGAGCCATAATATGCAGAATATTGTGATAGACCTGCGTGACAATGCCGGAGGGTATCTTGAAGCTGCTGTACAGATGGCAAACGAGTTTCTGCCTAAAGACCGTCTGATAGTATATACGGAAGGACGTCGCTCGAAGCGTAACGACTACAAGAGCGATGGTAGGGGAGCTTATCAGAAGATGCCACTTGTAGTGCTTATCAATGAAGGTTCGGCATCAGCCAGCGAGATATTTGCCGGTGCCATGCAGGATAATGATCGCGGCATAATTATTGGTCGCCGCTCGTTCGGCAAAGGACTTGTGCAGCAACAGATAGCCTTCCCTGACGGTTCTATGATAAGACTGACCGTAGCTCGTTATTATACTCCATCGGGACGATGCATACAGAAGCCTTATGACAGCAGCGATGACTATCAGAAAGACTTGATAACACGCTATGAACATGGTGAATACTTCAACCAGGACAGCATAAAGCACAACGGTCCGCAATATAAGACTGTTGGTGGTCGCACAGTATATGGCGGCGGAGGTATCACGCCTGACATCTTCGTTGCAGAGGATACTACCAACGTTACGTCTTATTATCGTGAAGCTTCAATGACAGGTCTGATTATGCAATTTGCCTATACATATACTGATGATAACCGCATTAAGCTCAATACCTTCCGTGAGATGCAACAGATGGCAGACTATCTCGTAAAGCAGAACACTGTGGAACAGTTTGCTGTATATGCAGATAAGCGCGGTTTGAAGCGTCGCAATCTGATGATACAGAAGTCGCACACGTTGCTTGAACGCTATATCAACTCACGCATAATCTACAACATACTCAATGAGCAGGAGTGGATAAAGTACCTCAATCAGGACGATAAGGCTATACAGGCAGCTTTACAGCGTTTCTATAAGAAATAACAAATGTCAGTAACTATTGTATAGGTGGTAATTAGCAGCCCCCACCTAAAATAACAAACGAAGCAGGAGACGAAATACGCTCGTCTCCTGCTTCGTTAGTTATAAGTTCAATAACTGTAGGTATAGAATAACATCACCTGTCGTAATAGAATAGTGTGGTGTTTGGTTATATAATCCGCTGCCTCGTTATAAACCCACTAAAAAACGAAACGCTCACATCTCACGATGTAAGCGTCCCAATCTCAATAGGTATTAGCTTTTTTGTTTAAGGTAAAAAGATTGTATTCAGGATAACACTTGCAAAGTTATAGTAAAAAAATTGTTTTTGCAAATTTTTATTATCTTTTTTTTATACCAAAACTGTGTTTTAACATTTTTATACGATTGTGTAGGCACACAATATTACACAGACGTTTCGGTATTTGATTTATTTCTCTTTTTCAGGTAATATTTAATCAAGAAATAAGTTACTGCAAGTATTACTGCCAGTAGTATGGCAATTTTGATATATTCGCTGTATTCCTCAATTTTATCGTTGAGCTGGTCTTTTGTCACGAATGTATGCAGCCACCATCCTAAGCCTGCGAGTATGCAATTCCACACGCCTGCTCCGAGTGTGGTGAAGAACAGAAAACGCCAGTAGTTCATACGAGCCAGTCCAGCAGGGATTGAGATAAGGTGTCTGATGCCAGGCACAAGGCGACCTGTGATGGTAGCCACGGCACCATGATTGTCGAAATATTGCTCAGCCTGCTCTACCTTCTTTTGATTGAGCAGGCACATCTTTCCCCATTTACTGTTAGCGAAACTATAGATGATAGGACGCCCCAGGAAGTAGCCAGCCACATAGTTTATCGTGGCACCGCAGTCAGCTCCCACGGTAGCAAACAGTATTACGAGCCACACATTCATAGCTCCTTCGGCAGCATTGAATGCTGCTGGTGCTACTACGAGTTCTGATGGCACGGGTATCACTGTGCTCTCGAGTAGCATCAGGAAATATACCCATCCGTAATTAAGGTTTTCAAGGGCGTAATTAAATAATTCTGTCATTGTTCTATAATATAAAAAGTGAAAAAGTGTAAATAGATGATTATAAATTATAATTCAAGGTATCGTGAACTGTGGATTGTATAAACACGATACCTTGTATTCTATGTGTTAGGCAGTGTATTGTCGTTATTGCCAAAACTAAATGGAATGAAGAGCTTATAGTATTCGGCTTCGTCATCTTTGCCCAGTTCCAGACAACTTAGGTATAACTGCCTTATCATTCTTTCGGGACATCCTGCAATGTCGCCACTTTGCTCAAAGTGTGAGAAGATAATTTTGAAAAGCCTGTAGGTTGCATCCACAAATCCCATATCGTAGAGCAACATTCCGAGGTCAGTAATCACTTCAGGATCAAGTCCTGACTTGAATATGGCTTTGTTGAACCCGTTCATTGCCGTATCCGTGTCGCCTTCCTCTAATGATATGGCTGCGAGTAGCAGGTGTATACGCACATTGTCGGGGTTGATTTCAAGCACTTTGTTGAAGCAGTCGCGTGCTTCCTGAAAACGCTTATTCTCCATCATACAGCAACCGCGGTATGACCAGGCATCCTCACACTTGGCATCGAGGGCTAAAATGAACTCCGTATTGCTCAGCGTGTCATCAATTCGTCCCAACTGATATTGTGCATCACATAGTTGCAGCCACGTGATTACGCTGTAAGAGTCTTCATCAAGAGCCTTGTTGATGGCTTCGATTGCCTGCTCCAGACGGTTTGTTGCAAGATTGATGCGCCCCCATGTTTCCCAATATTCAAATTCCTTCGCCTGGGGTATGCCATTGAGTTTGCCCATCCATTGCTCTGCTTGCACAGGATGGTCATAGTCGCAGAGAAGCATTGCTACGTCAAGCGGGTACTCTGCTGTTAGCTCTTTCAGGTCTTCGGCATCATCTTGCTCAATGTCGTCGGTGTCAAAAGCGGAGCCTTCAGGAATATCCTCGTTTTCTCTGAGCAGTTTGTCGTATTCTGCCTGCATCTCGGTCAGAGCCTTGTCGAGTTGTCCGCGCATCAGCAGTACTTCTGCATATATGAGTACTCCCTCGGTGTTGTCCATGTAGTCATCCACCTGCTCTAAGTATTTCATCGCCTCGTCAGCATCCTTATGCTCAGTGAGTTCCACACGCGCAAGTATAAAGAGTGCTATCTCTTCGTCGGGATACATGCTCAGACAGTATCTTGCAGCCTTTGCTGCCTGTTCTGCTTCGTTTCTGAGGTTGTAGAAATACTCACATATATCAACAAGGTCGTCAACATCGAAGTAACTCTGTACTCCGGTGCTGACGGCCTCCTCATACTGCTCGAGCTTCTCACGAAACTCGGCAGAGTGCGTATATTTGATGAAATCGGGTCTGTTCACGATGTGTAATCAGCCTTATTACTTTTTCCAAGTATCCTTCAGTCCTACGGTTTTGTTGAACACGAGGTGATCTGGTGTTGACTCGTAGTCAGGCGTATAATAGCCTATGCGCTGGAACTGCAGGTAGTCAAGCGGCTTGCGTGTGGCACACCATTTCTCCACGTATGCTTTCTTTATCTCCAGACTGTTGGGGTTAATGAAGTGGCGCATATCATCAGCGTCAATGCGGTCTTTGCCCTGCTGCTTGGAGTATGCTGCAACCTCGTCGCGCGGGTTCTCCACCATCCACAGGCGGTCGTAGTTTCTTACCTCTGCCTCCAGACAGTGGCGGCAACTTACCCAGTGTATGGTTTTACCCTTTATCTTCATGTTAGAATTGGCCTCGCCAGTCTTTGTCTCTGGTATTAGTTCGGCATAAATCTCCACGATGTTGCCTTCGGCATCCTTCTTGCAGCATCCTTCCTCTGGACAACGGATGATATATGAATTCTTCAGGCGCACCTCCTTACCAGGACCAAGGCGGAAGAACTTCTTCGGAGCATCCTCCATGAAGTCGTCGCGCTCTATCCAAAGTTCGCGGCTGAACTCTATTTCGTGAGTGCCATCGGCCTCATTCTCTGGATTATTCTGTGCCTCATACACCTCTACGGCATCCTCAGGGAAGTTAGTGATTACGAGTTTTACAGGGTTGATGACTGCGCTGACGCGCTGTGCGCGCTTGTTGAGGTCGTCTCGCACGGCACTCTCGAAGAGCGACATCTGGTTTAGTGCGTCAAACTTCGTGTAGCCAATCTTGTCGATGAAAGCCTTGATGCCTTCTGGGCTGTATCCGCGTCGGCGGAAAGCACTTATTGTAGGCATGCGTGGGTCGTCCCACCCCTTGACTATGCCTTCGTTTACGAGAATCAGCAGGTTACGCTTTGAGAGCAGTATATGTGTCAGATTGAGTTTGTTAAACTCCGTCTGTCGCGGACGGTTATCGTCCATTGGTTTGTCGTCTCCAGCACACTCCTTTGCCCAATCAACGAAAAGGTCGTACAGAGGGCGGTGGCTCGTAAACTCAAGTGTGCAGAGCGAGTGTGTCACGCCCTCCCAGTAGTCACACTGTCCGTGTGTGAAGTCGTACATAGGGTAGGCATTCCACTTAGAGCCAGTGCGCCAATGCGGTATATTGAGCGTGCGGTAGATGATAGGATCGCGGAAGTGCATATTGTCGCTTGCCATGTCAATCTTTGCCCTGAGCACCATCTTGCCTGGCTCAGCGTTGCCGCTGTTCATCTCATTGAACAGGCGCAGGCTTTCTTCTACTGGTCGGTCACGATAAGGCGATGGTGTGCCTGGTGTAGTCGGTGTGCCCTTCTGTGCAGCAATCTGCTCAGCCGTCTGCTCGTCAACGTAAGCCTTGCCACGCTTAATCAGTTCAACAGCCAGGTCCCATAACTGCTGGAAATAGTCGGAAGCATAGAGTATATTGCCCCATTTGAACCCCAACCACTCGATGTCGCGCTTAATAGCCTCCACATACTCGGTATCCTCCTTCTGCGGATTAGTGTCGTCCATACGCAGGTTGCAGACTCCGCCATACTTCTGGGCGATGCCGAAATCCAGTGCGATGGCCTTTGCATGACCGATATGCAGATAGCCGTTAGGCTCTGGTGGAAAGCGCGTCTGCACCCTGCCGTTATTCTTCCCTTCGGCCAAATCCTGTTCGATTATCTGCTCAATGAAGTTGAGTGACTTCTTCTCCTCGTTCCCTGTATTGACTGTTATATCTTCCATGTTTTATGTGGTTTATATCGTTACAAACTGCAAAGTTACAACATTTTCTTCAATTACGCAAGAACCATGTGCGTAAAAGCATATAGAATGCCGTGTAATCGCATGAACCAACTCTATTGAGTTCACGCTGCAGATTCCTTTGTCAGGTCGGTATTATAGAAATAGTATATAGTTCAGCATCAGTTAACTGAAGAAAAAAAACGGTTCCGTGACCTCGGATGGTCACGGAACCGCTTTGTATAAGATGCTGTATTTCGCCAGCATTATTCAATGTCTGTTTACGGGCAGACTGGGCGCACGGCCAGGCCTTCGTAACGGAGGAAGACGGACAAGTCCTGACGTAACGAATTGAAGTAACGGTAGTACGCGGACCTCGCATTGCCTGCGTTGAGCGAAGCCGAACAGTAGTAGCCGCCGTCTCCTGCCTCGCGGAGCGCGGAGCCTACACTGATGCCGGCTGCTGGCAGGAAAATATACTTGTCGGTATAGCCGGCCTTATTGCTCGTCACCTTCATACCTACAACACCGCCAAACTCTGTGTTGCCTTCTGACTGCCACTCCCATGTGCAGTTGTCAAGCAAATCCTGCATTTCCTCAAGGGTAGGCATACGCCATGCGTCGCCCCAGTTAGCTGTGGCTGCGTCGTCTGCTGCGTCGAGGACGGTCTTGTCGCTGCCTGTGTATTTGGTGAAGGTGCTGCCGCCGTCAGTGGTGAATTTGTAGGTTGACCAGCTGTACTCGGTCTTAGGGGTTGTCTCTCCCCATGCGAAGTAGTCGCCGTAGTCCTCTGGCTTCTCCGCGCCTACGTTGCACGTGGCCCACTTGACGCTAAGTCCGAGGTCAACGTACTCATGACCATTGTAATGGTCATATTTCACCGTACCGCCTGAAAGAAAACCGTTTACTATCTGGTTGGCGTCTGCCATGGTGATGTCTTCGTCGCCGTTGATGTTGGCTGCATCTATGTTGAAGTTAGTGATGCTCGACTTGTCTGCGGCAAGGTAGTAGTTAACGACTGCGTTGGCATCTGCCATCGTCACATTACCGTCACCGTTCACGTCGCCG
>CAMNCV010000132.1 GCA_946534585.1 uncultured Prevotellaceae bacterium | reverse complement strand
CGCTGATGTTCCAACACTAGTACCATACTTCTCTGTGCTCCAGTCCTTCATTTTCTCATAGTACTCTGCCTGGTTGACATCCATGTGCGCTAATGTGTCGATGCGGATGTTATCAGATGTAATGCCATTGATATTCACTACTGCTGAAACCTGCTCTGACTGCAGGGTCATGTCAGAGATTGCTACTGCATAGATTTTGCATGGTTCGCTTACTGTTACAGGTGCGGTGTAGAGTGCCATGTTTGCAGTGTTTGTCTCATTTACGAAACTGTAATATATCTTAGCATCGCCATCTGCTGACAATGTGATTGAAGTGCTGTTGGTTTCATGTGACTGGGAAATCTCAGGAGCAGCCATCTGGGATTTGATATCTACTGCCTTGCTGGCTATTTCACTACGAGTATAACCCTCAGCCTCTGCATACACGTAAAGCGTTCCCTCTGCGGTAAATTCTACTGGATTGGTGTATGCCGTGTAGTTCTCTCCATCTGTTGAGACATACAAAACGGCTCCAGATGTTCCGCAGTTTGGAGTAGCTGTTGTCTTTCCGTCAGCATAAGACAAAGAAACAGAAGGCGTAGCTGCAGCTTCGATGCTTCTCTTCGTCTTAGCAGCCATATTAACTGCATTTACAAACAGCGTACCCCAAAGGTCCATCTCCAAATCAGTGGTAGAAGGCAGGAAGATATAGATATTCCTATTCGTTCCATGCTGATGGAAAGCTGTAAATTCGCCATTCTTTGCAAGGACAAGGTCATTTGCAAACTGCTCTGGCAGAGTGTATGCCACGTCAGCATATTCAAACTCACCTGTTTCCTCATCCACGTTTATTCCCTCAAACAGACTGTTCGTCTTAACCTGAGCTACGAGTTGCACATTACCTGTCTCTTGCTTGGTATATCCAAAGATATCGCCATTCAGGTTAACGATAGGCATATATGCGATATTCTCCTTCAATACATTGTAAGCAGCATCACTCTTACTTACACCTGTAGAAATGACCACGGCGTCGTATTCTCTAAGAGTTTCTGCTGTAAGTCCTTCTGTTGTAGAATTGATTGCCGTATAGTTGATACCGTCTGTTGGAGCATACGCACGCAACTCATCATCATTTTCGGGTTCATCGTATGGAGACACCCATGCCACATTTCTGTCCTCAGCTACATCGCCAGCCTCGGCAACATTGATATAATACAGGTGACAACCATTTGTGTTATATATAAGAATGTCATAAGTGCCATCTTCATTTGGCTCATCTGTCAAGCCTTCCTCCGGCACAAGCCAAGACTGGTCAGTATAAGTTGACGGAACTGATACTGCACTGCCATCAGGAGCAGTCAATTTCGTTCCCTTCGTTCCGTACGTTCCTTTTTTTACAACATACAGTTCGACACCACGTCCCTCAGAAGGTTTGTGTGACTCTACGCCCATACTGATTACAGCACCTGGCTTGACATCAGGAATTACAAAATAATTCTTTTGCTTACCTCCAAGCCACAAATAAGCACCTCCATGGTAAGTGCCCAGAGATGTTGTTGGATAGTTAAGTGCTATAGCAAGTGAACGTGCAGCTGTATTTGTATACTGCAAGCCGTCAAGTTCTGCTATTGTTACGCCATTTGCCTTTACCGTTGCGCCCTGAGCAGCATCGCCCTGAGCTGTCACCTCCCAGAAGCAATTATCCTTAGAAGCCGCATAGGTATCATTAAACTTAGATGAACTTTCAACATCTGACCAGCCTGAAGCAGGATCGTACCCATTTACAGTTGCGTAACATCCGGCATTCAAGTTGGCTACAGTAGCCGCGCTCCAACTTGTGAAGTCCCACTTGCGATTTGCGCTGACATTCAACACCGTGAACACAAGCGCCAATAATAGTAGTCGTTTCTTCATAATGTTAACAGTTAAAAATTAGTAATATAATATATTGATTGATATAATTGCCACCACAAGACTCTTTTTCTGCGAGGTCTCCTTCACAAGACTCTTTCTTCCTTAAAATAGTTATCAGAGTTTGTCTATCTCTCTTGCTACGTCTTCCAACTCTTTATACCATTCCTCCCCGAATCGTGCGATGAGAGGTTGTTTTAGAAACTGGTAAACCTTTATATTTTCTTGCTTTCCTCGCTCCACCGCATCGCGACAGATGTCCCAGCGATGGTAGTTCAATGCTGTTATTCCATGGCTCAGTTCCTTTACGCGTATGGGATACAGCGCACATGAAGCCGGCTTACACCACGTCGTCTTTCCCCGACGATATAGCCGTTCGTAGGCACAGAGACAACAGTTTTTTACGGTTTCACCGTTAATTTCAATATCATCATAGCACGTAAATACGCAATCCTTTCCGTTAACTATCGACGTTACGAGTTCGCCTTCCTTGTCCGTATAGGCTACTCCTTGCTTGTCAATTACTGCCTGAGCCGCTGCCGATAGTTCCGGCCACACGCTATCAAGATTATTTTCAATTTCCCCGATTTCATCGAGAGTAACCGGAGCCCCTGCATCTCCTTCAATGCAACAACGACCTTTGCATTTTTCAAGGTCACAAGCGAAAGGCTCCGTCAGTATGTCAGAAGACACCAATATGCCGTCAATGTCAAGAATCATAGTTTTGGTTCTATACCGTTACGATAATCAGTCGGGCTTACTCCAACATTTTCCTTAAAATACTTCCCGAAGAAAGACTGCGTAGTAAAGCCCATTTCAACGGCTATATCACTAATGCGCTTATCTGTATGGCGCAGCTGGTTACGCATCTCTGCTGTAACAAACTTATCAATCCATTCATTTGGCGTGCGGCGGCTCGAACTGCTGACCACCTCACTGAGGTACTTTGGAGTAATCCCCATCTGTTCCGCATACCATTGCACCTGCCTATGCTGCTTAAAATGCGTACGCACCCTTTGAATAAACTCCACGAAGATACGTTCGCTCCTCGACTGTCGCTCATCTTTCAGCCCCTCACTTATAGTGCGGTCAATAGCCTCCGACATATCATATATCATTGTAAGCAACGTCAAACGAGCCACTTCTAGGCGATGGCGATGATTCTCGCGAACGATATGACGACCTATGCTATTGAAATATCCACGCAAAGCGCTGGTTTCATCGCTATGAAGCTCAAACACTGGATAGTTATGCGTAAGCAGGAACAAATCGCTCATGTTATGTACATCGCACAATATATCCTGCAGCAGGGTGTATGATATAAAAACGCCCATTCCATCGAAGTCGTCACTGTGACGCAGGTTACTAACTACCGATTCCTCCGTAACCACCATAGCGTTATTATCTACTGCAGCACGTCGTTGTCCATTGACCGTCAATGTCACAACACCACTCGTACAGACCCCGATAAACAAGCACAGCGACAAACGTCTTGCCTCCATCACAGCAGGGAGCATACGCAACGACTCCATAAGAAGTACGTCATTGCCGATATGCGGTAGCCTATACTTCTGTGCAATGCTCTCTATGGTAGCATTTTCTATATCCTTATGGTTACGCATCGATGTTAGCGTATGTGGCATTCTCTTCAATAAACTGTCGTCGCGGCTCCACATCATCGCCCATAAGCATCGAGAATATCTCATCTGCCTCGGCAGCATTCTGTATCGTCACCTGCTTCAAGAGACGCGTCTCAGGATTCATTGTCGTATCCCACAACTGCTCAGGGTTCATCTCGCCAAGACCTTTATATCGCTGCGTATGAAGCTTAGTGTCGTCAGCGTCGCCACTGCAGTATGTATCGATAAAGCGTTGGCGGTCCTCCTCCGTATAGCAGTACTCCTTATGGTTCTTATACGTACATTGATAAAGCGGTGGCGTAGCAATATACAGATGACCTTCCTGTATTACCTTCGGCATGAAGCGGAAGAACAGCGTCATGATAAGCGTATCAATATGCGAACCATCGACATCGGCATCGGTCATGATAATAATCTTATCATAGCGCAGTTTGTCGATGTTTGCCTCCTTGGCATCCTCACCGTCAACGCCAAAGCGCACGCCTATAGCCTGCAGTATTATATTAACAGACTCAGCCTCAAACACCTTATGCCACTGCACCTTCTCTACATTCAATATCTTACCACGCAGTGGCAGTATAGCCTGCGTATGGCGATCACGTCCCTGCTTAGCAGAACCTCCTGCAGAGTCACCCTCGACAAGGAATATCTCCGTCTTCTTCGGATCACGCGAAGAACAGTCTGCCAGTTTTCCTGGCAATCCGCCTCCTGTCATAGGATTCTTACGCTGTACGCTCTCACGCGCCTTGCGTGCTGCGATGCGCGCTGCCGCTGCCAGAATCACCTTGCCGCATATCTGATGCGCCTCTTTCGGATGTTCCTCCAAATAGTTAGACATCGCCTCGCCTACGGCTTTCTGCACAGCACCATTCACCTCGCTGTTTCCGAGCTTCGTCTTTGTCTGCCCCTCGAACTGTGGCTCAGCCACCTTCACTGAGATAATCGCCGTCAAGCCCTCACGGAAGTCATCCTGCGCTATTTCTACCTTGGCTTTCTCTATTTGCTTCTTGAGTTGCTCATCCTCATCAGCATACTTCTTCAGTGAACGTGCCAACGCTACGCGGAAGCCCGTAAGGTGCGTACCGCCCTCTATGGTATTGATATTATTCACGTAGGAGTGTATATTCTCCGAATAATCATTATTATACAGCAGAGCAATCTCAATAGGCACCCCGTCTTTCTCTGTCTTCAAGCAGATAGGATCGCCAATGATACTTGTGCGATGACGGTCAACATAGCGCACGAACTCTTTCAGTCCTTCTTTAGCATGGAACACCTCTGGCTGGCGCAGGTTCCCCTCTTCATCGGGGCGCTTATCCGTCAGTGTAATGCTGATACCGGCATTGAGGAATGCAAGCTCACGCATACGGCGCGCTATGATGTCGTATTTATACTCCGTAGTAGTGAATATAGAACCATCGGGCCAGAACTGCTGACGCGTGCCGCGCTTGTCGGTCTCGCCTACCACCTTCACTGGATAGAGCGGTTTACCTTTCTCATACTCCTGCTGGTATATCTTTCCATCACGGAACACCTGTGACAACATGTGGGTAGAAAGAGCATTAACACAGCTCACGCCCACGCCGTGCAGACCACCAGAAACCTTATATGAGCCTTTATCGAACTTACCTCCAGCATGAAGCACAGTCATTACAACCTCAAGTGCTGACTTCTTCAACTTCGGATGTTCATCGACTGGAATACCACGGCCATTATCCTCTACAGTTATTGAATTATCTTCGTTTATCACCACCTGTATGTCGGTACAGTAGCCTGCCATAGCCTCGTCAATGGAGTTATCTACGGTTTCATTTACCAGGTGATGCAATCCTTTCTCTGATATGTCGCCAATATACATGGCAGGGCGCTTGCGGACTGCTTCGAGACCCTCAAGCACCTGAATACTACTGCCGGTGTAGCCGGCTTCCATTTTCTGGTTTTCTTCCATTATTCAGTTGTTTACTATTTCCTTGCAAAGTTACTAATTTTTATTTGATTATGCAAGAAACACACTGCGAAAATTGAACACTCGCCACATACAACTCCGATATTTTTATTAAATGACGACAATCGAGTACTTCGAAAAAGAGAGGAGACTATGATGTCTAACGATGCAAAAGCCGGCACCTGACATCAAACAAAAAGGTTGCTACCCCTCACGGGCTGCAACCTTTTCAAAAAAATTATTATGGAAACAATCTTGTGTTCTTTGTGTTTCAAGAATACGAAAAACCTTGGATTAACCGAGGCTCTGTATGTGCTTTGCAAGACCTGACTTGAGGTTTGCAGCCTTGTTCTTGTGCACGATGTTCTGCTTTGCAAGCTTATCGAGCATCTTCTGCACCTTTGGATAGAGAGCTACGGCCTCTTCCTTGTTCTCCATTGCGCGGAGCTTACGTACTGCGTTACGCATTGTCTTAGCGTAATACTTGTTGTGAAGTGTGCGTGTCTTGGTCTGACGAATACGCTTCACTGATGACTTGTGATTTGCCATTGTTTTGTTTGTTGTTTGTTTTTTTCTACCTGCAAGCCTGATGTAGAGCCTGACAAGGTAAAGTAATAAATGATAGCCTTGGGTCTTATGTCACTACAACCGCCCTGGCAAGAACGTGTTACCACATCCTCATCACCACCGTTCATCCTTAAAAGATAAAAATAGGAGGAAAAGGATATAGTGCATCAACTGCACGATGGTGAACATCTGAAAAGAAAATTATGAAGTTTGTAGCGTGTAGGGGAGTCGAACCCCTCTTGCGAGAATGAAAATCTCGAGTACTAACCGATATACGAACACGCCGCCTCGAATTATGACTAAATGGATAAGTTTTCCACTTAGCGGGTGCAAAGGTACACTTTTTTTTCGAACTGTGCAAATTTTCTCGTCATTATTTTCATGTTTAAGTGCTTTTTTTGTAATTTTGCAACCAGTTTATGGACTCTACAAATACACGCTGTATAGTTTTGCGCACTATAAAATATGGTGACAATAGCATCATTGCCGACCTGCTCACTCGCGAGTGGGGCCGGCTGTCGGTGGCCGTAAAAGTAGGTGCCGGTGGGAATGGACGCAGGCGACGACTGATGTTTCAGCCGTTGAACATCCTTGAAATAACCTGCAAGCACCGTCAGGGCAAACAACTCACTCTGGTAACTGAGGAGCGCATGGCCGTGGCTTACACCTCGTTGCCTTTCGATGGCATAAAGATGTCTATCGCGTTCTTTGCGGCTGAATTTCTGCTTCACGCCACGCGCGACATTCAGGCAGACGAGCCACTGTTCGATTTCATAGAAAACAGTCTGCTGTGGCTCGACACTGCCGACCATGGCGTTGCCAATTTCCACCTTATGCTGATGCTGCACCTGTCGAAGTTCATCGGCTTTTATCCTGACACTGAGAGCTACGCTGTCGGATATGGCTTCGACCTGCGCGAGGGACGTTTCTGCAGCCACGCCCCAATCCACCGCGATTACCTGCAGCCTCAGGATGCGGAAAAGATATTACAGCTCATGCGTATGTCGGCACACAATATGCACCTATTTCGCATGACGCGCGCTGAGCGCAACCGCATCACCGACACCATACTGCATTTCTACCGTCTGCATATTCCTGCATTTCCCGAACTACGTTCGCTTGACATTCTGCGCGAATTGTAATCGCACAGCTTTTACCTTGTAATAAGATAGCGATTACACTGTAATCGGATAGCTATTACACTGCAATCAGATAGCGATTACTCGCTAATCAGATAGCTTTTGCCACATGAGGGCGGAATATCGGTGCTTATAGGTGGAAAAAATCGTCTGAACAAGCCACTGTCTTTGCCATTTTGGAAAAAACGTGTATCTTTGCAACCATATAGAATATTACTACAAAAACACATAACCATTATGAAAAAAACTCTTTTCGCCATCGCTGCCATGGCGCTGACCTGCATGACCACACTCAGGGCAGTGGCAGAAACACGCTATGCTACCATAGCATCAAATGACGTTCCGTTCAATATGCCGCAGGTGGCTTTACCTGACATTCCCGACCGCACGGTCAACCTGAAGGACTTCGGTGCCACGGGCGACGGCGGCACTCTCTGCACTGAAGCTTTCGCCAAGGCCATGAAGGCGCTGAGCGCTCAGGGCGGTGGACGCCTCATAGTGCCGGCCGGTATTTGGTTCACGGGTCCTATTCAGTTTGAGAATAACACGGAACTGCATCTTGAGCAGGGGGCACTCATTCTCTTTACCGCAGACTATGATGCCTATCCCGAGGTAGAAACAGTATATGAAGGCAACACAGCCAAGAAGAAGATGTCGCCGCTGTGGGCATACGAAAAGCACGACGTGGCTATCACTGGCTATGGCGCCATCGATGCCCAAGGACAGTTCTGGCGCCCATCGAAGCGCGGCAAGTTCACCGATGCGCAGTGGAAGGAACTGACCTCTGGCCGTGGCATCGAGCACAAGAACGTATGGTATCCTGATGCCAGGCAAGACGAAAAGGCTGGCCACAAGGGACAGCCCGACTTGCGCCGCGTAACGCACCGCCCTACCCTGCTTGAGTTTACACGCTGCCAGCGCGTGCTGTTGCAGGATGTCACGCTGAGCAATTCGCCTGCATGGAACACGCATCCGCTGATGTGTGAGGATGTAACCATAGACCGAGTGACGATACGCAACCCATGGTTCGCACAGAATGGCGACGGACTCGACCTTGAGTCATGCAACCGTTGCGTCATAAAGAATTCAACGTTCGATGTTGGCGATGATGCCATCTGCATCAAGAGTGGTAAGGATAAGGAGGGACGCTCATGGAAACGCCCATGCCAGAACGTTGTGATTGAAGGATGCACAGTACTCCATGGCCACGGAGGCTTCGTCATTGGTTCGGAGATGTCAAGCGGTGCACGCAACATCTACGTAAATAATTGTCTGTTCAACGGCACTGACACTGGTCTGCGCATGAAATCTACACGCGGACGCGGAGGTGTGGTTGAGGATATTTACATCAACAATATCAACATGGTTAACATTGCCGGCGAAGCGTTTACCTTCAGTCTTTACTATGCAAACAAGCCCGTGGCCGGCAAGCACGACAGCGAGTCATCGGCTTCCGATGCCGTGCCTGCCGTAAACGAAGAAACACCTTGTTTCCGCAAACTGCGCATATCAAACATTGTATGCCAGGGTGCAAAACAGGCTGTGTTTTTCAACGGACTACCTGAGATGCCGCTATCTGACGTGGTAATAGAAAATTCGCTGTTCGTCTGTGAGCGCGGTGCCAACATGAACTATGCCAAGGACATCACCTTCCGCAATGTCAAGATTGACAACAGGCAGGGCGAGCGCATAGAGATGCAAGACGTAAAGGATTTCAAGGAGGAATAAGCCCGTCATATATTACAGTACTTTACTACCTGTGTGGGAATTTCAACCCTTCTATGGCAATTATGGATAATTATGGTAATTTGTCTCTAAACTTAAGGTAAAAAAAACACCTTAACACTAAGCCATATTCACAGAATAGCGCCCCTTTATTGTTAAAAAACGCTAACAGAACCATTTCTTTTGTCAAAACATTTCCATAATTCAAGAAAAAGCAGTACCTTTGCACCGCTTTTCAACTCATACCCTACGAGTTGAATTGACATAACACGGTTGATCCGCTAGCTCAGTTGGTAGAGCACAACACTTTTAATGTTGGGGTCTTGGGTTCGAGCCCCAAGCGGATCACAAAAGAAAGAGGATGCATTTTGCTTCCTCTTTCTTGTTTATACTTTTCTAAACCACGGGAACTTATTGTCGCAACAAAGATCGGGTCATGACTTGTTTTGTAAGTGTTCACACAATATAAAAGTCTGTAGTTCTCACTAATCTAAGAACTACAGACCACTAATCTATTATGTATGTTAAGTTATTTTCGATTTAAGAGCTAAATTGGTTCTTTACCGCAGTAGCTATCTTGCCGACTTTCTCTTTTGCCGTTCCAATCATTTCTGAGATTGCATTTGTTATAGGAGGAATGTTGTCTAAAATCTTCTTATAATTCTTCTTGTCGGTGTCGTTCATGCGCTCAAACATAGCCAATGCCTCTGTCTCGCCCTTGAACTTGAGTGCCACTACAGGCTGATACTCACCGTTGGTCAGATTCTTCTGAGCCGTAATCAGCGTAGCGTCAGCAGTGATGCCCGTATTCTTCTGGCTTATGGTGAAATGAACATTCTTATTGAGCTCTTGCGTGTACTTGTCAATAGCCTCCTTGCCTGGCTTTGAACCATAGAGCTTGCGCACGTTGCCGAGTGCCAGCAGTGACTTCGCCACGTCGTCCACCTTACCCTTAACAACCATATTGTCGTTCATGGTGATGGATATATTGTCAACGCTCTTGCCCTTGAGAGCCTTCAACACGTCGTATGCGGCACTGAAGAATGCCCCCATGTCGCGCATCTCCTTGAACTCCTCGCTCTCTATTTCTTCATCCGTATAGGCATCATGCATGTCGTTGATTTCTGCGCTGAGCATTTCTTTGTTATTGATTTTGAAAGCAGCCTTGAGGTCAAAGGCTCCCTGACTGGTGTGTTTCACATACGCCGTGGCACTCTCTTTACGATTGTTTACATTGGCTGTCAATGTGGCATCAGCAACCCAGTCGTTTATCTTGAAAGAAACATACTTTGACTGGTTGGCATTACCCGTAGTCAAATTGATGGTGCCAGTGAATATCTCACCCTGTGGAGTTGTCTTGGTTACTGTTATGCTCTTAGGCAGTTGGATAGCTATAGGGTTGCCATAGACATTGAGGAAGAAGCAGAGACCGTCTCTCTCATCGTTGAACTTCAGGGTTAAGGTTGATGTCTGTCCCTGTGCATTGGTATTCTCTATGGTGAAAGCCTCTGCATCGTTTGTAACGGTACATTTGCCATCCTTGAATGTCAACTTCATCTTGCCGATACTATTATAAGCATCGACCACTGCAAAGTTTTCCATATTTTCTACTTGCTCATCCGTAACTCCAAGTCGCTCCTTTATGCAGGCTTTAACGGCTGCTTTATCTTGCTCCGGAAGATCTGCTATGTTAGTGCTTTGAAGTCCCCCTAGAAGATTTGACAAAATCTCAAATACTTTGTTTGCAAGTGCTTCCTCATCAAGGGCATCTATAAACTCCTTGACGGAAGAACACGTCTGCTGAGCGGCATCAAACCGAAACTCGTCTGCCATGGTCTGCAGATCCTGAGTAAATTGTTTTTCGAATATGACACGTTCAGAATCTCTGTCTGTCTTCGCAGTATTGTCATCAGAATCCGAACAAGAGGAGAATGCACACAGTCCGCATAACAATAGGGCGGACATGAAGTAACTAATTTTTTTCATGGTTGTTAATTATTAGAGTTAAACTTAGTCTGCTGCAAAGTTAATAAAAAAATTTATACTTCCAAAGAAAAAGGCATTTTTTTTCAAAAATTCTTCAATTAGGCAGTAAATGTCCCCTTATTTGGGATTTTTCCGCAGGAACTCTGCCGATATGTCGCAGTATCTATACATCTGTGTACTCTTGGTACGTATGATATCGGTATGGAAAGAGCGCTGTTTCTGCATTCGCATTATGCTGTTCCATGATGCCGTGTGTGAGCGGTTATATGCCGTTGCGAGATAGCAGAGGCGCTCCTTTCGGCTCATCTTCAGCAACTGAGGATGACGCAGCAGTTGCAGGCGTAAGAACATGGCAAGGTATCGGCACTGCCCTTCATTGGTTGACAGGCGCATGACGCGGCTGCGCCGTGCCGATATGTTGTCGCTCACGTCAAAGGAAAAGCCATATTCCTGAGCCAGCGCAGAACCGTTCCATTCCCTTTCCACATCCTCGGCAAACGACGGTCGCATCTGAAAGAGACCTATGGAATAGTTACCTTTCTCCTTACAACCCGTGACATACAGTCCGGTGACTGCCGTCTTCTCTATCTCGTTA